>CADCQH010000186.1 GCA_902803605.1 uncultured Bacteroidales bacterium
CTAACATCTAATGAAGAAATTCGCGACACTCCAGCAGGCGCTGAAATATTACTTTGGCTTTGACACGTTCAAGGGCGACCAAGAGGCTATCATAAAGAACCTTCTTGACCATAAGGACACCTTTGTACTGATGCCAACCGGTGGTGGTAAGTCCATGTGCTACCAGCTGCCGGCATTGTTGATGGAGGGAACTGCGATTGTGATTTCGCCGCTGATTGCCCTGATGAAGAATCAGGTGGATGCCATCAAGCATATCAGCGAGGAGGACAGCGTGGCGCATTTCATCAATTCTTCGTTGAGCAAGGCCAACATCGATCAGGTGAAGGCTGATGTTATGTCGGGCAAGACCAAGATGCTCTATGTGGCACCTGAGTCGTTGACGAAGGAAGACAACGTCGAGTTCCTTCGTCAGGTCAACATCTCATTCTATGCCATCGACGAGGCGCATTGTATCTCTGAGTGGGGTCATGATTTCCGTCCTGAATATCGCAGGATTCGTCCTGTCATCAACTGGATTGCGATGGCACCTATCGTTGAACTCTTCCTGCCCAAGGACAAGTGGCCAGCCATCAAGGGGCTTACGGATGCATATCGTGCCAAAAGGGTCAAGTTTGAGGAGAAAAACAAGGAGATGAAGCAATTCCCCGATCGTGTCACCCAAGAGGAACTGGATGCGTTGGAAGCAGACGTGAAAGGATTGGCGGACATCATCGCTTTCTTGGCAGAGATGAAGGAGAAAATCAAGGAAAAATCCGACAAGTGTCCCCGTCTCGATGCCCGGTTTGTGGATGCACTCTTGGAAATCATGCCGACTCTCCGTCGTGATTCCAAGGTGTTGAAAGAGCGCATGGCTGATGAGCCCTCCGTACAGGCATTGCCTGACCTGCCGACAGATGAGGCCATCCGTGAGGCAGCATCCAAGATATATGATGCACCCGTCATAGCCTTGACGGCAACAGCCACAGACAAGGTGCGCAACGACATCAAGAAGAATCTCGGCATTCTGGAGGCCAAAGACTATAAATCTTCCTTCAACCGTCAGAACCTCTACTATGAGGTACGTCAGAAGACGGCAGATGTGGAGAAGGACATCATCAAGTTCATCAAGCAGCATCCCAACAAGAGCGGCATCATCTATTGTCTGAGCCGCAAGAAGGTGGAAGATCTGGCAGAGGTACTGTGTGCCAACAACATCAAAGCGGCTGCCTACCATGCAGGTATGGACAATAAAGACCGCAGCGAGACTCAGGATGACTTCCTGATGGAACGTGTGGACGTCATCGTGGCCACTATCGCCTTTGGTATGGGCATAGATAAGCCAGACGTGCGCTATGTCATCCATTACGATATCCCCAAGAGTCTCGAAGGTTACTATCAGGAGACGGGTCGTGCAGGGCGTGATGGAGGAGAGGGCAAGTGCCTCACCTTCTATTGCCACAAAGACTTGGAAAAACTGGAGAAGTTCATGAAGGACAAGACGCCTGCAGAGAAGGATATCGGCACTCACCTCTTGAGCGAGACTGCTGCCTATTGCGAGTCTTCCGTCTGTCGTCGCAAACTTCTGCTGCACTATTTTGGTGAGGAATACGACAAGGACAATTGTGGAAATTGCGACAATTGTCTGCATCCAAAGACTAAAACAGACCAGAAGGACAATCTCCTGCTGGCTCTGCAAACCATATTGGCGGTCAAGGAGAACTTCCGCAAGGAGTATATCATCAGCATCTTGCGTGGTGAGGAGAACGAAACCATCTTGAGCCACAAGCACGATAAACTGGAACAGTTTGGTGCAGGAGCCGACGTGGAGGAAACCATGTGGGAAGCCATCTTCATCCAAGCCAGTCTGGACGGCTACATCGGCAAGGAAGTCGAGTCATACGGCTCCATCAAGGTCACCAAGGCTGGTAAGAAGTTCATTAAGAAACCTGGCCCTTTCATGGTGGTGGAGAACAATGACTTTGACGGCGATTTCGACGACAGCAATGAACAGGGTGGCACAGGCGTGGCTGATGAGGCTCTCTACAACTTGCTCCTCGACCTGCGCAAGAAGATAGCCAGAAAACATAATGTACCTCCATACGTGGTGTTTCAGGATGCGTCGCTCGAATCCATGTCCACCCTCTATCCCATCACGGAGGAGGAACTTCAGAACATCCCAGGCGTGGGTGCTGGAAAAGCCAAGCGCTATGGTGCCGAGTTCTGCAAGCTCATCAAACAGCATTGTCAGGAGAACGACATCACCCGACCCACAGACATGCGTGTCAGGACAGTGGCCAACAAATCGAAAGTCAAGGTGAAAATCATTCAGGCCATCGACCGTAAGGTGAGCCTCGAGGACATCGCCAAGAGCACAGGTCTGGATTTTGATGAGTTGCTCGATGAGATGGATGCCATCGTGTATAGCGGCACCAAACTCAACATCGACTACTATTTCGAGGACATAGAAATGGATGAGGATGTCATTGATGAAATCTATGACTACTTCCGTCAGAGCGAAACAGATGATATCGATACGGCACTGGACAACCTCGATGGCGACATCTATGAGGAGGATGTGCGATTGGTACGCATCAAGTTCATTAGTGAACTCGCTAATTAAAGAAATAATTAAGGTAAAAAGTATAACACAAAGAAAATCTTAACATTATGTCATCATTTATTGAAGATAAAGTTGTGCAGGAAGGATTGACGTTCGACGATGTGCTGCTCATTCCAGCATATTCGCAGGTTCTTCCACGCGAGGTCACTCTCACCACCAAGTTCTCACGCAATATCGAGTTGCAGATACCGTTTGTGACAGCAGCAATGGACACAGTCACAGAGGCTCCTATGGCTATTGCTATCGCACGTGAGGGTGGAATCGGCGTCATTCACAAAAACATGTCCATCGAGGATCAGGCTCGTCAGGTGGCTATCGTGAAGCGTGCAGAAAACGGTATGATTTACGACCCTGTTACCATCAAGCGTGGCTCTACTGTACAGGATGCGCTTGACATCATGAGTGAGTATCACATTGGTGGCATTCCTGTGGTGGACGACATCAATACGCTGGTGGGTATCGTGACCAATCGCGACCTCCGTTTCCAGACAGATCTGAAGAAGAAAATAGATGACGTGATGACAAAGGATAACCTTGTGGTCACCCATCAGCAGGCCGATCTTGAGAGCGCTTCACGCATTCTTTTGGAGCACAAGATTGAGAAACTCCCAGTGGTGGATGCTGACAACAAACTCATCGGACTTATCACCTACAAAGATATCACTAAGGCCAAGGATAAACCCAATGCCTGCAAGGATGACAAAGGTCGTCTGCGCGTGGCGGCAGGTGTGGGCGTGACGGCTGACACCTTTGAACGTATGGAAGCTCTTGTGAAGGCTGGCGTGGATGCCATCGTCATCGATACTGCTCATGGACATTCCAAAGGCGTCATAGAGAAGGTGCGTGAGGCGAAAGCTGCATTCCCAGATGTGGACATCGTGGTGGGCAATATCGCTACAGGTGCAGCAGCCAAAGCCCTCGTTGAGGCTGGGGCTGACGCAGTAAAGGTGGGTATCGGTCCTGGTTCCATCTGTACCACTCGTGTCGTGGCAGGTGTGGGCGTGCCTCAGTTGAGCGCCGTCTATGATGTGGCACAGGCACTTGCAGGAACAGGTGTTCCACTCATCGCTGATGGAGGCCTCCGCTATTCAGGTGACGTAGTCAAGGCCATCGCAGCAGGCGGCTACTCCGTTATGGTGGGTTCGCTTGTGGCTGGTACGGAAGAGGCTCCAGGCGAAACCATCCTTTTCAACGGCCGCAAATTCAAGAGCTATCGTGGCATGGGTTCGCTTGAAGCAATGGAGAATGGATCAAAAGACCGTTATTTCCAGGGTGGCGTGAAGGAAGCCAAGAAACTCGTTCCTGAAGGCATTGCAGGTCGTGTTCCTTACAAGGGCACCGTTCAGGAAGTCATCTACCAGCTTGTTGGCGGTCTTCGTTCAGGTATGGGCTACTGTGGTGCAGCCAGCATCATGGATCTCCATAATGCTAAGTTCACCCGCATCACCAATGCTGGTGTTCTGGAGAGCCATCCACACGAAGTCATCATCACCAGCGAGGCTCCCAACTATAGCCGTCCACAGTGAAAAGGACGTTTTAATTGTTAAAAAACTCTTACAAGAGCGATTACCACGGGCGTGGTAGTCGCTTTTTCGTTAGTTTTTCGTAACTTTGCCCCAAATTTTGATATATAGAATAATACAAATGAAAAAGATAGCATTTTTAGTGGCTTCATGGGTGATGGGGCTTTGTGCTGTGGCGCAGACGGGAGATCCAGTCATTATGAAAATCAATGGCAAGAACATCACAAGAAGCGAATTTGAGTATTCATTTAACAAGAACAATTCTGATGGTGTCATCGACAAGAAGACGGTAGAGGAGTATGTGCCGCTGTATGTAAACTTCAAGTTGAAAGTGGCTGAGGCGGAGAGTCAGGGAATAGACACGTTGAGCTCCATCCGTAAGGAACTGGACAGCTACAAGGAACAGATGGTGATACCAACTATCGTGGACGAGGCTTACATCGAACGTGAAGCCCGTAGAACGTATGAAAATACTGCTGCACGTTTTGAAGGTCAGGATCTATTGACGGCCAGTCACATTCTTGCGCTGATGCGTCAGGATGCAACGGCTGAGCAACAGGCGGCAGCAAAGGCGAGAATCGACAGCATTTATAATGTGCTGAAGGCTGTACCTAAGGATCAGTTGGCAGAGAAATTTGCGGAATTGGCGACGGAGAAGAGTGATGACAAAGGCTCAGCTCAGCGTGGTGGTGCATTGGGACAGTTCGGCAAAGGCATGATGATTCCTGATTTCGAAACGGCCGCTTATGCGCTGAAGGCTGGTGAGATGTCTGCACCGATTAAAAGTACGGTAGGTTGGCATATCATCTATATGACAGAGAGGCATCCTTTTGAATCGTTTGAGTTTCACCATGACAATATCATCAAGTTCTTGGAACAGCGTGGTATCAAGGAGGCATCGGCCAATGCCTATCTGGATTCTGTATCCAACGAGCGTCACATCACGAGGGCTGAACTCGTGGATGAACTTCACAAGCAGATGATGGAAAAGGATGCTGACTTGAAGAACTTGTCGCAGGAGTATTATGACGGTACCTTGATGTATGAGGTGACGAAGAAGGATGTGTGGGACAAGGCACAGGAGGATCAGGCAGGTCAGGAAGCCTATTTCAAGGCTCATAAGAAGGACTATGTCTGGGATGCACCTCGTTTCTGCGGCATCGTAATTCACACGAAGGATGCTGCTACAATGGCGAAGGTGAAGAAGATGCTCAAGGGTGTGCCTGAAGAGGATTGGGCACAGACGGCCGTGTCGCTGAACAATGACTCAGTGAAGTTTGTGCGTGTGGAACGTGGTATCTTCAAGCAGGGTGACAATACGAATGTGGACAAGTTGATGTTCAAACAGAAGAAAGACTTGAAGCAGATGGAAGGCTATCCAGTAACGGATGTGTGGGGCAAGGTATATAAGGCTCCTCGTACCATGAAGGATGTAAAAGGACAGGTGACATCAGATTTTCAGAATGCACAGGAACAATTGTGGGTGGAAGGTCTGAGGAAGAAATTTGCCTTTGAAGTGTATGATGATGTAGTGAAGACGGTGAAGGGTAAATAAGGAAAGTTTGGGTAATTGTATCATAAATGAAATAGTAATCGAAAGATGATTCGTAAGATATTTATCAGTTTGTTGGGCGTGTTCTCGATGGCAGTTTCAGCTCAGGAGCAGAAAAATGTGATTGATGAGGTGATATGGGTCGTGGGGGATGAGGCGATTCTGCGGTCAGATGTGGAGAATGCCCGTATGGAGGCTTTGGAAATGGGTCAACGTCTGGAGGGTGATCCCTATTGTGTCATTCCTGAGCAGTTGGCAGTTCAGAAGCTGTTCTTGCATCAGGCGGCCATCGACTCTGTGGAAGTGTCGGATGCAGAAGTGTTTCAGGAGGTGGACATGCGCTTGAATGCCGCTATCGTGCAACAATTCGGTTCGAGGGAAAAACTGGAGGAGGTGATGCACAAGGGGCTTTCTCAGATTCGTGAACAGATGTTCAATAGCTACAAGGATAAAATGTTGGTGGAAGCGGTGCAACGTAGCTTGGTACAGAATATCAAGGTGACTCCTGCTCAAGTGCGGCGATATTTTAAGGATATGCCAGAGGACAGTATCCCCTTTATTCCTACGAAAGTGGAGTGCCAAATCATAACCCGTGAACCACGCATACCCATCGAGGAGATTGAGCGTGTGAAAGAAGAATTGCGTGATTATACGGAGCGTGTGAACAATGGTAGTGCCCAGTTCTCTACATTGGCATTGCTTTATTCAGAGGATAAGCAGTCGGCTCAGCAGGGTGGTGAACTTGGATTCACGGGCCGAGGTTCGTGGGTGCCAGAGTTTGCAAATGCGGCCTTCAATTTGACTGACCCTAAGGCTGTGTCGAAGATTGTGGAGACCGAATTCGGCTTCCATATCATTCAGCTGATTGAGAAGCGTGGTGACTTGGTGAACTGCCGCCACATCCTGCGTAAGCCTCGTGTGTCAACAGAGGCCTTGCAACAGTGTGTCAACGATTTGGATTCCATCTTGGCTGAAATAGACAAGGGTCTCTATACGTTTGATGAATGTGTGTCGTTGGTGTCGTTTGACAAGGATACGCGCAATAATTATGGCTTGTTGTTCGACGGTGACACGGGTATATCGAAATTTGAAATGAAAGACCTGCCTTCAGAGGTGGCTCGTGCTGTGGCAGGTATGAAGGTGGGTGAGATTTCCAAGCCTTTCATCATGATAAACAAAAAGGGTAAGGAGGTTGTGGCCATCGTGAAGCTGAAGAATCGTGTGAATGGACATCGCGCCACGATGGCGGAGGATTATCAGGACATGCAGAATGTGGTGATGGACAAGTTGTGTGAGGAGAAGCTGGAGAACTGGATTCGTGAGAAGCAGGCGGCGACTTATATCCATATCAATGACGGTTGGCAGAATTGCGAGTTCCAATATCCTGGATGGGTGAAGTAGGGCTTAGAGCATTGGATTAGAGTTTAGAGTTTCTTGGCCAAGCGTGCTAAAGATACGATAAAGGGCTTAAAGTTTGAGAAAGCATGGGAACATACGGGAAAAATGGTTGATAGGCACGATGTGTCTATCAGTGTTTTGTATGCTGTTTGCTTCTGCCCCTGACAATGAACCTCGTAAGAAATCGAGTGAGGAGGTGAAGCTGATTCATAGTGATGTGCTTTACAAGAACTATATGGATGTGCGTGCTGATGTGCTGGTGGGGCATGTGAAGTTATACCATGATGGCATGTATTTGGATTGTGACAGTGCACGTTTCTATAAGGATGATAATACGTTCAATGCTTATGGGCATGTGAAGATGGTGCAGGGTGATACGCTGACGTTGACGAGCGACACCCTGTTGTATAATGGCCCGATGATGCAGGCACATGCTCAGGGTCATGCCGTGCTCACGCATAGGAAGACGAGGTTGGTGACGGACATCATTGACTATGACCGTCTGGAGGGCGTGGGTTTCTATCCTCGTCATGGCACGCTCTACGATGGGGATAATGTCCTGAATTCGGATTATGGACAATATACGCCAGCCTTGAATGAGGCGATCTTCAAGGATAATGTGGTGCTGGAGAATCCGAAGTTCGACCTGAAGACGAACGAATTGTATTATTATGCTGACACGAAGGTGGCGAGGATTGTGTCGGAAACGAATATCATCTCTTCTGACAGTACATTTGTGTATGCCCTGAGGGGGGATTACAATACACAGACGGGAGAGGCGAATCTGATGGACAGATCGCATGTGTATAAGGATATGCGTGACATCGTGGGCGACAGTTTGGCCTTCGATGATGAGGCGGGGGTGAGCGAGGCCTTTGGCGATGTAGTGCTGATTGATGTGGAGAATAAGTGTATGCTGACTGGTAACTATTGCCGTTATGAGGACAAGACGGGCATCGCACTGGCGACGGACAGTGCTGTGTGCTATGAGTTTTCGGAGCAGGACACGTTGTATGTGCATGGCGATACACTGAGGATGGTGACTTACAATCAGAAGACCGATTCGGCTTATCGGGACTTGTTTGCCTATCATAAGGTGAGAATGTTCAGAAGAGATTTCCAGGGTGTGTGCGATTCGCTGGTGTCGCACGAAAAGGATTCCTGCACCTATATGTATGGTCAGCCTATTCTCTGGAATGAAGGTCAGCAGGTGTTTGGTGAGGAAATCCGTGTGTACAACAATGACAGCACGGTGGATTGGATTCATATCGTCAACCAGGCGATGACGATTGAAAGGATTGATTCCGTGTCGTACAATCAGGTGTCGGCGAAGGAGATGTTCTGCTACTTTGTGGATGGCGTGATTGAGCATAACAATGCCAAGGGAAATGTGTATGTGGTCTATTTTATGGAGGAAGATGATGGCAGCCGCATTGGCATGAACTATACGGAGACTCCAGAACTGAACCTGTTCATGGAGAATAAGAAGGTGCAAAAGATATGGATGTCCACCCCATCGGGCGTGATGTATCCTCCCTTTGCCATTCCGGAAGAGAGGCGATACCTGACTGGCTTTGCATGGTTCGACTATATCCGTCCGAAGGATAAGGATGACATCTTCGGATGGCGGAGCAAGAAGAAGGAACAGGAACTGAAGAAGACCGAGAGAAGGGTAGTGCCCAAGCAGCGTCTGGAGAATTTATAGGCGCCGCAAACTTGATTACTAAGAAAGGTCATGGCTTGATTACTAAGATAATTACACATTATTATATATATAGGATATGGGACTGTTCACGGCACGAAAACCACGAGGTTTTCACCACAATTACATCTACTATGACCCTCGGAAGGAAAGACTGAAGGAGATAGATGAGCGGGCTAAGCGAGAACTGGGTCTGCTTCCTCCGAAGGAATTCACCCCAGAGGACATACGTGGCAAGTTCGTTCAGGCCACGAAGCACTTGAAGCGTCGGAAGGAAAGCGGCAGAAAACCAGTGTCGTATGGCGTGCTGATTGTTGCCATCGTGCTTTTGCTGCTGCTGATGCATTATCTCTATACGGGCAGCCTCTCATTTTAAGGATTGACTAAAGAAACACCATTGTGGAAGATATTATCCATCTTTTACCAGATTCCGTCGCAAACCAGATAGCAGCCGGCGAAGTGGTTCAGCGACCTTCATCCATCATCAAGGAAATGATGGAGAACTCCATTGACGCTGGCGCCAAGAACGTGAAGGTGCTGGTGACGGATGGGGGCAAGACGAATGTGCAGGTGATAGATGATGGCAAGGGTATGTCGGAGACTGACGCACGACTCTCTTTCGAACGACATGCCACCTCGAAAATACGGAACGCCTCCGACCTGTTCAGCCTGACTACTATGGGATTTCGTGGGGAGGCATTGGCCAGCATTGCCGCAGTGGCCCAGGTAGAACTGAAGACACGGCGCAGGGAAGATGAACTGGGTACGATGATACAGATAGCAGGTTCCAAAATCGAGGCACAGGAACCGGTGGTCTGTCCTGCAGGCAGCAACTTCTCCGTTCAGAATCTGTTCTTCAATGTGCCCGCCAGAAGAAAGTTCCTAAAATCTAATCAGACAGAACTGACAAATGTGGTGGCAGACTTCCAACGCATCGTCTTAGTGCATCCGGAAATTTCATTCTCATTATATAACAATGGGGTGGAAATGTACCATCTTCCAGAAGCATCCCTCAGACAGAGAATTCTGGATGTCTTCGGCAAGAAAATCAATGCAGACTTGCTGCCGGTTGAGGTGGAGACATCTCTGGTGGGCATTTCCGGTTATGTGGGGAAACCCGAATCCTCAAAGAAAAAGGGTACCCATCAGTATTTCTTCGTGAACGGACGATACATGCGCCATCCGTATTTCCATAGCGCAGTGATGAAAGCCTATGAGAACCTGGTGCCAGTGGGGGAACACGTCTCCTACTTCATCTACTTTGCCGTGAATGCTTCAACCATCGACGTCAATGTCCATCCGACGAAGACGGAAATCAAGTTCGACAATGAACAACCCATCTGGCAAGTCCTCTCTGCGGCAGTGAGGGAAACCATAGGGAAGTTCTGCCAAGTCCCCATGATAGACTTTGATGTGGAAGGAAAGCCTGACATTCCAGTGATGGGTGTGACGACTTCCATACCGCATCAGCCCAAGTTGGCACCTACTACATATAATCCTTTCAAGAATGGGACTGGGTCGAATCTCACGGAAGGAGATGGCCAAGATTTCGGAAACGGGAATGCCCAACTTTCTGACCGTCTATCTTCATCATATAACCATTCGAATGGATCTTATGACCGTTCGAATGGATGGGAAAAGTTATACGACAGGTACTCCACTTCAGGGTGGAAGGATTTTGAAGAAAAGGAAGAAGAAAAAAATCTGCAAGGCTCTATCTGGAACAACACCGCCGTGGAGACGGGAACAGCACAAATGCCGTTTGATGTGTCTGTTCAGAAGTTCCAATACAAGGGACGCTATATCATCCTACCCAGCACCAATGGCATTATGGTGGTGAATCAACATCGTGCTCATGTACGTGTATTGTTTGACCAGAACATGCAGTCCATCAACTCCGGTAACCGGCCATCTCAGAAAGAACTCTTCCCGATTGTGGTGCAGTTTGAGAAAATGGACAACGTGGTTCTGGAGAATTTGATGGAAGATATTAGCAGTTTGGGTTTCGACTTGTCCAACCTTGGTGGTGGATCCTATTCAGTCAATGGCATCCCTTCTGGATTGGAGGGAATCGACATCAGCACGTTGCTCCATGACATGATTGTATCTGCTAAGGAAAGAACCAATGATATCCGACATGACGCACGGGAGGCCTTGGCACTCACTATGGCTGAGAATGCAGCAATAGTTTATGGACAAGTGCTTTCAACCGTCGAAATGGAACAACTTTTGCAAGATTTGTTTGCTACAAAGACCCCAGCGAGGACTCCTGACGGCAAATTAATATATACTATCATTGAGGATAAAACACTGAATAGTCTCTTTTAAACTTTAAAAGTGGAACTTTTTGAGGCCAAAAGTGTGAAAAAAAGTAAAAATATTAGAAAAGAACGTTTTTTTTTACATTTTTTTTGTTTTTGTAGCGCTCGTATTAAGTAAAATACTTAACTTTGCACCACGATTAGTGTGAAATAGTGTGCTTTTATGGCGGTTTTCTGTCGGAGCAGCCTTCACTAGATAAAGAGAAATAGTTTTAGAAAATATTAATTATTGTTTTATTAAAAATTTGTTTTTATGAAAAAGTTAATGATGGCGTTGGCCTTTGTAGGTCTTTGTACTGTTGCTAATGCACAGTGCGATGAGTTTGCAACTCCAACAACAAGCAAGTACAGTGTAGCAACTAACTCTTTCTGGTCAAATTGGTTTATCCAGGCAGGTGTTGATGCTAACGTTGTAAGTTCTTATGGTTATGGTAGTCTTCTCAAGAAGGACTGGCATGATGGTCGTACTTATGGTTTCGACTTCGCTGTCGGTAAGTGGTTCGACCCAAGCATTGGTGTTCGTCTGAAACTCAACTGGGAGAACGGCGCATTCTATCACGCATTCCGCAATCAGGATCACGTATGGGAAACTGCAGATCCTCACAA
>CADCQH010000187.1 GCA_902803605.1 uncultured Bacteroidales bacterium
TTAGGCTCAAGGCCATATAACGTGCAAGTGAACCTGGTGTCACTGAGACTGAGGAAATCCTCGGATGAATACCAAAGACCCATAAAGTCGTACTTGTTCAGATACGTTTCGGTCAACAGCGTTTTGTCTGTTGTCCATGTCACGCCGACTTGGGGATTAGACATGGAATCATAGAATCCCTCATTCTTCCATGTCGCCTTGCCCATATCCACGGTGCAAGCCACCTCAGCACTACTGGAAGTGATGTCCGAAGCGGTACAAGTAGTGACAATATTGGAGAAGTCTTTGGTGGAGGCAGTCTTTGTCTCGCCAAAGTAATAGCGTCCGTCCACATACACGAAGGTGCGGAAATGCCACTGATGGTTGGCTGCCAAGCCTGTCAGTTTGACGGTCATCTTCCTTCCCTCCAGATTCGTCACATATTCCTTGCCACCCCATGCAATGCTGTTAGGGTCGTAACTGTCGTTCGTGCGTCCGTACTGGATGCCCATTTTGGTGTCATAACCGGAAGATGGAATCCGTCCCTCATTCACATAACCCGTCAGCACGAGGGACTGCACGCCGCTTTCCTGCACAGCGCCAGTCACAGCCACATCCGTCGTGTTCTCACTGCCTGCGTCCTTGTTGCCAAGTCCGTCTCCGTCGTCATCGCTCGAACAAGCGGTGAACGAAACCAATGCTGAAAGAATCAGCATCAGAAATGTCAAATTCTTTTTCATGATCCATTTCTTTTTCACAACCTTACCTTAAAGGTTTCTTCACCCACCTTCACAACATACACCCCACTTTCGAGAGTGATAGTTGCATTGCCAATAGCAGAAGTGATAAATGCGCCATTGATACCATAGACAGAAACGTGGGCATTCTCTTCCGCTCCAGCTATTGTAATGATCTTATTGGAGGCATACACTTTCACTTCCGACATTGACGGAATTGCCTTCACTCTGGTGTCTTTCTGTTTGAACACCACGTTCAGTTCTGAATTACCAGTGATGACAGGTGTGGAGAATTGTCCATGCAGCAACAACGAGGTCATATCTTTTCCGTCGAAGGTAAGTGTGTTGACCTCCCAACCTTCGTCAGCACTAACAGTGTAGGTGTAAGTCTGTCCCACTTCTACCGATTGTTTCAACACACCTCCATCACCCATACGGATAGTGATATAGTGAGCATCTTCTCCATCTTCATACTCAACAATGTTGACGAACTTTGACCATACTGTAGCTGACATGAACATCATCGCTGTACCTTTGGGCACGTATAGTTTACAATTTGTATGGTTAACCGAGCCAAACGCATCAGGAATAGCCAAAGGGCGATTCCATAAAACTTTTATTGAAGTCAAATTGCTACAATCAAAAGCCTTTTCTCCTATACTTGTCACGCTTTCTGGTATGATTATGGAAGTTAATCCTTTACATCCCTCGAAAGCAGAAGCTCCAATAGTTACCACATTCTCAGGAATGGTTATTGAGGTTAAACCACTACAGCCACTGAATGCTCCATCACTGACAGATGTGACCATCTTCCCCATTTTAAGTTCCTTGATTGTGGTATTATTTGCAAACCAATCCTCCACATTGGTAATACCATCACCTATGGTTACAGATGTCAGTCCATTACAGCCAGAGAATGCTCCCTTACCAATGGATATAACACTATTGGGAATAATCACGGAACTTAAGCTACTGCAAGAAGCGAATGCACTCGCTCCAATCGATGTCACGCTTTCAGGTATGGTGACGGAGGTCAGGCCGCTGCAGCCATGGAAAGCATAACCGCCGATAGTCGTAACACTATTGGGAATCTCTATTGTTTTTATATTCATAAATCCATGGTTGCTAAAAGAATAATTAATTTCTGTAATTCCATTCTCTACAACAACATCCTCAACGTCTTCTAAAGGTCCCCAAGACGACTCACTATCATGTGGTTTAAGAATAATGGAGCTGATAAGCATCTCATTTGAGAAGACTTTTCTATCCTTTGAAAGGATGCTTGAATTTATCTGAATGATAACATCATATTCATTACCTTCATTATAATCATTCTTGAATTTGTATTGCCCTAAATAGGTCGTATCATTCACGATGATGTGGCCATTCTCATCTTGATTCAAACCTTTTGAGATAAAGATTTTTTTATTGACTTCCTCAGGATGTTCAGGATCCTCTATCACAGGATTTGGATTTTCAAGGAATGTTCCATTATATGGGAATTGACCTGCATATTGACCTTCGTTCTCGCGTTCGTAAATAGTAGCAGAAAAACGATAAGGACGAACATCCCATTCATCTTTTGGAATATTATTATAATCATTTTTCAACCATATTGGACAGGTCACCAAATATATGTCATATGTGTCCGCAAGTGTATTCGGCACATTGAATCCAACCTTGATATTCAAACCAGATGGAACAAAGTCAGCATATCGATAGTTTTGATGCAAGATTTTAGTACCAGTCAGTTCGCCTTTTTCGTCATAAATTGGAACAGATGAAGTATAAACACCAGAACGAACATCAAAAGGTCTCTCAATGGCCGTGTAAGTCCAATTATAGTTATCATATGGGCTCAATCTGTTCACAACATCATCTGATGCATGAATTACGATATTCGATAAAAAGTCCGATGATTTTTGTGTGCTTTCTTCGCCATTTCCTGGACGGATGGTCAAGGTCTTTGTGGTTTCGTTATACTCCCACCTTGCATTGCCTCCAAAATATTTGTTACAAGTGCCAGATGAAACAGGCGTCTGTGCCCATACAGCAATTGGCAAAAACATTGCCATCACAGATTTAAGAATTGTTGTTTTCATAAGATTGTTGATTATTTGTTAATAAAAATTGGCATCTCTACTTTCACAACTTTGAAATTACAGATGGTTGCATGTCCCTTAAAATTATAGTGAGCGTACTGTATGTCAGGTTTTTCGCCCTTGATAGAAGGGACAAGAAAGCCGAACTCGGCACACCCATTGAATTCCACCATTTCTGCCATGTTTTCTGCAAAGTTGTTATTTAAGTTTACACTAATGTCTGATACTATTGAAATTTGTTCTCCTCGACAAGAATAGCAAGATATGTCTTTAATCATATTTTTGATTTCAGATTCAATCTGTTGATTCAATTCATTCTTTTTCATTTCTCAACACTTTTATTTTTACTTCATAATTACCTTTTTTAACGGTTCCCTTTGGATGTAAGACACGCTGTTCGTCATATAGGACTTCTATATTTTCAAGACTAGTGCCTTTCTCTAATGGCTTAAACAGAACATCTATAACTTGTTTAATCATGACTTCTGCAAATGATTGTAATACAATCTTGTCGCTATCTTCATTAGGAACCACTGGGTTTGTAGAATCTTCTATTTCATATTTCACCCCATTTAAATAGAATCGGACAATACAAGTAGACATATAATAATGTACAAGTTCGCTTACTCATTCAACTCCAACTTTCGGCATTAAAGTTAACAGAAACAAAAAGGGCGTGAGTTGCTGTACTTCTGCTAATCCCTGCTTTGGGCTCTGGTAAACCGTACTTTTAGGATTAGCAACCAGTTAGCCCACGCCGGGGGATAATATACACAGAAGGTACAATGATACCACAAATGCATAGATACAAACGTACTTATACAATGATAGCATCAAAGTGACCTTGGGATAAATCACCCACGTGGACGTTCCGATTGCGTCATCTTCAAAAAGTACTTTCAAATTTACCAGATTCAAAGCATGAAGACCAACGTTCGTAAACGTCCTTTTGACGAATGGCAGTCAATAGCCTCACGAGACACACACTGCGATAGCGTCAAACCATCGATGTAAAGTCAATCCCGCTCTCCCTAAGGTGACGGACTTCCTGCAACCATTGTCACATTCGTCCATCGGGCCAACTGGATTTAGTCTCTGCGATACTCCGAACTGCCCATCGGACACATCCGAAATCTGCAAGACAATGGCAAAGTAAGTAAATAAATGTGAAACTACCAAATAAAAATCCAACTTTTTTCATTTCATACAAGAAACGCCACAGAAAAAGTCAGGCAAACGTGCCTCATGTGTACCTCAAGATTACCTCAAGGTTACCTCAAGGTTACCTCAAGGTTTAAAAACGCACGTTTTTGACAGGTTTTCCATAAGGAAAGGTTATCGGAAGATAAGGGTGGGTTATTGGGGAATAAGGGTGCCTTTTTCTACGACGGGTTCTAAAACTTTTTAGGACGGGAA
>CADCQH010000188.1 GCA_902803605.1 uncultured Bacteroidales bacterium
AAAAAAAGGACATGAGAAAATCAGTGGAGACACCGTCCCTTGCGAGGCGATGTCTCCATTATTTTTTTATATTTTTTCCTGTTTTTTATATTTTTCCTTCGGCGCCACCGGCGCAACTAACTATCAGAAAGGCAGGTCGCTGGACTCGTCGGGTGCTGCCTCGAAGCTGGCTGGTGCAGCAGGCTGAGCGGCTGGCTGAGCTGCAGGCTGGTCTGCTGGTGGGAACGGTGTAGCAGCTTGTGCGGCAGCAACAGGCTGTGCGGCTGTGGCTGGCATCACGTTCCACGCACGGATATCGTTGAACCAACGGCCGTTGTACTCGCGGGCGTTGACATCGAAGGAGATGGTCAGTTCCTGACCTTCCTGAATGTTGAAGCGGTTGAGGTTGTCTTCGCCGAATACGTTAAACACCATCCTCTTGGGGAATTGTCCCATCGTCTCCTCAATGACGAAGTCTTGCATCTTCCATGGGTTGCCCGTGCGGGCTGATACACCAGAGCGGGGCTCGAGTACCTTGATAATTCTTCCTGTGAATTCCATATTTTTCTATGTAATTTTGTTACTATTTTATAAAATCAGCCACAAAAGTACGCTTTTTTTTTGTATTGTCAAAACTTCTCCATAACTTTGTGTGCAAATAACTATTTTTGACCATGAGATTTAATATTTCAAGTACCAGTCTCAGCAATCGTCTGCAGACAATTAGCAGAGTGCAGAGCTCCAAGAACGCTCTACCCATCCTTGATTGTATTCTTTTTGAACTCTCTGACGGGAAGCTAAAGATGACGGCATCGGACAGCGAGACCACGATGGTGACGTATGTGGAGGTGACGGACGCCGAGGGCGAGGGCAAGTTTGCCATTGGCGCCAAGCAACTGATCAGTTCAGTGAAGGAGATATCCGAACAACCCATATCATTCAATGTTGACCCCAATACCTTTGCCATTGAAGTGACCTACCAGAACGGTAAGTACAACCTGATAGGGCAGAACGGGTATGAGTTCCCCGTTCCCAACAGCGTGGGTCAGGGGGCGCGCAGCCTGTCCATGGATGCACAGGTGATGCTGAACGGCATCAGCCGGAGCCTCTTCGCCGCAGCCGACGACGAACTCCGTCCGCAGATGAACGGTGTCTATTTCGACATGACCACAGAGAGCATCACTTTCGTGGCCAGCGACGGTCACAAACTGGTGCGCAACCGTGTGTTCTCCGCTCATGTGGAGGAACCGTCTGCTTTCATCCTGCCCAAGAAGCCTGCCCTCCTGCTGAAGACGGTGCTTCCGAAGGCTGAAGGCGATGCCGTGGTGCGTTTCGACGACCGCAATGCGGAGATTCAACTGACGGACTTTGTCATCAGCTGCCGTCTGATCGAAGGACGCTATCCCAACTATAATTCGGTGATTCCGACCGACAACCCCTTCCGTGTGACAGCTGACCGTCTGGCCTTCATCAGTGCATTGCGCCGTGTGAGCGTCTTTGCCAGCCAGAGCAGTTCACTCATCAAAGTGCATGTGGAACAGGGCAAATTGACTGTATCGGCACAAGACCTCGATTTCTCCACATCTGCTGAAGAACACTTGATGTGCGACTACGACGGCACCCCTATGAGCATCGGCTTCAACGGCCCATTCCTCATTGATGTGCTCAACAGCATTACCAGCAGCGACATTGTCCTGGAACTTGCCGACCCAAGCCGCGCAGGAGTCATCACGCCAGCAGAACAAGAGGATGGGGAAGACCTCATCATGCTGCTGATGCCAATGATGTTGAAAGACTAAAGGGAATACCAACAAAGGGCTGCCCTTCCAATAGATATAATGGAGGGGTGGCTCTTTTTTATCAATAGGTTTATGCTACAAGGAAAGAAAATCGTGCTTGGCATCACAGGCAGCATCGCCGCCTACAAGTCGTGCCTCATCATCCGTCAACTCATCAAGAAGGGAGCAGAAGTGCAGGTGGTCATCACCCCTGCCGGCAAGGAGTTCATCACGCCCATCACCCTTTC
>CADCQH010000189.1 GCA_902803605.1 uncultured Bacteroidales bacterium
CAATTAATGGGAGGCAGATATGCACAAGGAAGTACCATCCTAAACTAAAATCAAAACTCTAATCTTTCACTTGATGTTGTCCACCCATGTGAACAGTCGCTTCCAGCGCACGCCATGTGATTTCCCGTATCTGTCAGTTACGAGAGAGAGCCAAATGAACAGCGGCTTGCCCACCACATGGTCTTCAGGTACAAATCCCCAATAGCGGCTATCAGCCGAGTTGTGACGATTGTCTCCCATCATCCAGTAATAGTCCATCTTGAAAGTGTAAGAGTCCGTCGGCTTGCCGTTAATATATATTTTACCGTCCTTCACTTCTAACTGATTGTTCTCATACACACGGATAGGACGTTCGTAAATGGCCAGATTATCCAGCGTCAGTTTCACGCTCTGTCCCTTTGCTGGAATCCAGATGGGACCGTAGTTGTCGCGTGTCCACCCATATTGGTGATTGAGAGGATAGACAAGACTGTAAGAGTGGTCAATGGCATTGGTCTTATCCAACCAGTTGTTGTCGATGACCTCCACTACGCTGTCACAAAACTCCTTGTTGGCACGCAATGCCTCCACGGCCATGTGGGTAAGAGGAATGCCTCGATTATGGTCAAGAATCTTGTCGCGGTCTTCATCGCTGATATTCAGATTCTCACACATTTCATCGCTTAGCACTTGACTATTGCGTGTATAGACCTTATAATTGAATTGGGCAAACGTGGGTGTTTCCTGCTTCTTGCCATCTACATAGATGATTTTATCCTTGATTTCCAGCGTCTGGCCAGGCAGTCCTACACAACGCTTCACGTAGTTCTCGCGACGGTCGGCAGGTCGAGCGATGACATTACCATACACATTGGTCTTAGTGGCTACAATCTGCTTGCCGATGTTGTAAAGCTGGTCAAATACCTGTTGCTGTTCCTCTCTTGGCAAGTCCTCCAGCATGGGCACCTCATACCCTTGTTCGACGGCTGCCACACATCCCTCCGTGTAGCATAGGCTATAGTAATCTCCGTTGTAATTGATGGCGACAGTGTCGCCTGCAGGATAGTTGAATACCACGATGTCGCCATATTCTACTTTGCCAAATCCTTTCACACGACGATATTCCCATTGTGGCCATTCAATGTACGACTTGCAATTCAGCATAGGAATGGTGTGCTGTGTCAGCGGCATTGTCAGCGGAGTTTGTGGAATGCGTGGTCCGTAACTCATCTTGCTTACCAAGAGAAAGTCACCCGTCATCAGCGTTTTCTCCAACGACGATGAAGGTATCTGATAGTTCTGGAAGAAGAAGTTATTGACGAAATAGACTGCAACCAGAGCAAACACAATAGCATCCACCCAACTCATAATGGTGCGTGCGATGTCGCTTTCCAGTTCCTTCCACCATGTCCATTTGATTTTCTTGCTGATATAGACATCATAGATGAATGGAAGCACAATCAGACCCCACCAAGACTTCACCCAATAGAGAAAAGCGAGGTAACAGACGGTAGCTACGCCAAACTTCACCCATTTCCAACCAGCCCATTCTGGCTTAGCGTTCTCTCCCGAACGCGTCTTTTTGAAACTTTTATAGTCGAATCCCATGCTATAAACTTGAGTTTAACCTTAATGTCGTTCACCCTAACTAGATCCTTGTCAAAATTTGAACAAGTCATCTGTACTCAGCAATCCCTCGTGCTGTGCTGTAAATTCTGCGGCAATGACAGCACCCAAAGCGAAACCTTGACGAGAATGTGCATCGTGTGTAATCGTAATCTGGTCTGCCTCGCTGTTCCACGTAATTGAGTGGATACCTGGCACTTCACCTCGTCTGATGGAACTGATGGGCAACAGGTCGGCAGCCACCTCGTCGCTACCCTCTACCGTGCCGTCGGGCTGCTGCAGATAGCCCATTGTCCAGTCCTTCTTGCGGTCAAGACGTTCCACTATTTGCTCAGCCAATGTGATGCCCGTACCAGATGGATGGTCAAGTTTGTGGATATGGTGCGTTTCCTCCTCTTTCACGTCATACTGAGGAAATTGGTTCATGATACTGGCCAAGTATTTGTTGATGGCACTGAAGATGGCCACACCAATTGAGTAGTTGCTTGCCCAGAAGAGTGTCTTGCCCTCCTCTGTGCAGGCCTTTCTAACGTCATCGCCATGTTCCTTTAGCCACCCTGTGCTGCCACTTACCACTTTCACACCAGCTTTCCAAGCCTTCAAATAGTTTCCGTAGGCCGTCATGGGGGTGGTGAACTCAATGGCGACATCAGCGCTGGCGAATGCCTTGCTCTCGAAGTCTTCTTGATTGTCGATGTCGATGATGCTCACGATTTCGTGACCTCTGCTCAAGGCTATCTGCTCAATCATTTTGCCCATCTTGCCGTATCCTATCAATGCAATTTTCATCTTTTTTACCTTTGTTTTGCTGTCAATTTGTAAAAACACTGCAAAGATAATGAAAAGTTAGGAGTTATTCACTACCTTTGAACAATTTTTAATCTAAAAGCGATGGAACAGCTGCTTCATTACACGTGGAAACACAAGATTTTTCCACTATGCGAACTGCGGACGACAGACGGACGCCTTTTGGAAGTGCTCAATCCAGGCATTCATAACACAGATGCAGGACCAGACTTCAGTGGGGCGAAAATCAAACTCAATGGTGTCGAATGGGTGGGCAATGTAGAACTGCACCTAAAGACCAGCGATTGGTTCCGTCACCATCACGACACAGATGCTGCCTACGAAAACATCATCCTCCACGTGGCTTGTGAAGTGGATCAACAACTGTTCTATCCCAATGGACAAGAGATTCCTCAACTGCAACTCCCTGTGCCTTCTTATGTCCGTGACAACTATGAAGAGCTGAGCCACAATGACTGTCGTCCTCCCTGCCGCCACGTGATAGGCAATCTCTCCACTTTCCTCGTCCACAACTGGATGACCTCACTTACCTTGGAACGCTTTGAGGAGCGCACCCGTCAGATTATGCAGCGTCGTGAAGCCCTTGACAAGAATTGGGAGGATACCCTTTTCATCACCCTTGCCCGCAACTTTGGCTTTGGCATCAATGGCGACGCTTTCGAGCAATGGGCACATTCCATTCCCATGATGGCTTTGGGTAAACATCGCGACAGCCTTTTCCAGATAGAGGCCATTTTCTTCGGTCAAGCAGGGCTTCTCGGCGTACACTATGAAGACGACTACTATTTGCGACTGCAGAAGGAGTATCACTATCTTCGTCAGAAGTTTTCCCTCACGCCTTTGAGCAGCAGTGTCTGGAAGTTTCTTCGGTTGCGCCCCCAGAACTTTCCCCACATTCGCATAGCTCAACTCGCAATGCTCTACTACGAACAGCGTCTCAACCTCTCCCGATTGCTTAGCGCAGAGACGATACCTGAGATTTCAGCGTTGCTTCTCACCCATGTGAGTGACTATTGGCAAACCCACTACACCTTTGCCTCCCAACCCACTACACCTAAGGAAAAGAGCCTTTCTCCCTCGTCCATCGAACTCATCATCATCAATAGTGTCGCACCCATCCTTTTTGCCTATGGCAAATATAAGTCCGACACCTCTCTTTGCAATCGGGCTTTTTCCCTGTGGGAACAACTTAAACCAGAGAGCAATGCCATTATCCGTGACTGGCTTTTGGCTGGTATCCCTTGCGAGAATGCAGCCGACACCCAAGCCATCATCCAATTGCATCGCCAGTACTGTCAACGGCGAGATTGTCTTCGTTGCCAATTCGGTTATGAGTACATTCGCCGTACACCCGATTTCCTTCGTGAAGAAAAAATGGAACAGTAAAGTTCATTTTCCACTGTTCCGTTCCCAGAAGATGCCATCATGGTACCCTTGTATGCTGGTGTCTTGTTCGGCTAAGAGCAATCGCTTAGCTGTCAGCAGTAGATAATCTGGATTCTGTTCGATGCCACAATATCGGCGTCCCAGTTTCTTGGCGACGACAGCAGTAGTGCCGCTGCCAAGGAAGGGGTCAAATACCATATCTCCTTCATGGGATGAAGCGAGGATAAGTTTGGCAATCAACTTTTCCGGTTTTTGAGTGGGATGGTCAGTGTTCTCTGGCATAGACCAAAAGGGGACGGTGATATCATCCCAGAAGTTACTGGGACAGGTGGTGCGGAAACGTCCATCAGAGGTGTCCTCCCAATCTTTGGGCAGTCCGTCCTGCCGATAAGGAGCCAATACTCGTCGACGTTGTTTCACAGCATCCAGATTGAATACGTAGTCTTTGGGATTCTTGACAGCAAACCAAATGTCCTCCATCGAATTCTTCCAGTTATGGGCCGCTCCTCGTCCCTTTTCTCTTTGCCACGTAATGCGATTGAGGATGGTCAGCCGTTCCTCTATGACACGTTGCATAGAAGAGGAACACCGCCAATCTCCGCACATATAAAGAGATCCGTTGGGCGACAGCTTGTCACACAACGGATAAAACCAACTACGCAAGTAGTCTTCATAGGCAACCGAAGAGACGGATGTGAATTTGTTGCCTCCAAAGTCACGAGTGAGATTGTAGGGTGGATCTACGATGATAAGGTTTGCAAATCCATTAGGCACAATCGGCAACACTGTTAGCGTGTCGCCCTGAATGAGGGATTTGCCATCCACTAACTGCATCAAACCGTCATGCTCATCAGGATTGATGCGCAAAGTGCGATTGTTAGCTGCAGCCATGGAGTGTCTTCGTAGGGCCTACAATCAGATGTTTACCAATCTTCGTCGTCCCAACCCAGGTCACGAGAACGAGCAGGACCAGAACCTGGTCCACCGTATGTCAATCCAGTACTGCTTTTAACACTAGTCACACCCTTAGGACTAGTACAAATGAAACGCATTGGAGCAGCTGAAATGGCCTTTATGGAAGGCTTGATGTACTTTTTCTTTTCCATATCTTCTTTGTTAGATTTTGTCTTGTATATTCCTTATGCCATTATAATATGGGGAAGTAAATGAGTGTACAAAGGTAGATAAATCTTTTGAAAGTAATGCGCATTCTTTCCCAAAAAATCTTAAAAATGAGTCATTTTCCTCTTTCCCCCTCCTTTTTTTGATTAATACCCACATAAATGAGCAGAAGGATGTTCATCATAAGCGCATAAATGATAGCAGGGATGGCAATGGTCTCGTTATTGAAGACGAGGGGACTGCATGCCACCGTAATGGCTTGGGCTGCATTCTGCATACCAACCTCAATAACGATGGTACGACGCTCTGCACCAGTAAGACGGAAGATAAGTGATAGCAGAGCACCTCCACCCATTGCAAGTAAAATGAGGATGGTGATGGTGAGTCCAAGCGTGGTGAACTCACGGATAATGGTTTCGCGATGCTGAATGAAAAACACCGTGGCCAGAAGGATGAGGGCTGGAAAAGCTGCTTTTTTCAGCACGTTATGAATGTGTTGGGCGGCATGTTGCCATTTTAATCCCACAAAGAGCCCAATAAGGATGGGTACAGCCATCAATACAATGTTCTGCATGAGCAGATTGCCTACGGGCAGATGCACATCGGTTCCTGTGCCGATGGAGGAAGTGGCCCATGCCATGATGAGGGGAACTGTGAAAAGCGTGATGATGGAACTGCAAGCCGTGAGCGTCACAGAGAGTGCCACATCGCCTCGTGCTAACATGGAAAAGACATTGCTGGAACTACCGCCAGGACTACATGCAATCAGCATGATGCCCAAGAAGAAGAAGGGGGTGAGATGAAATATCGTGCCCACTCCCCAAGCAATGAGTGGTAAAAGAACAATTTGTCCGATGAGTCCGGCCAAAACAGGCCAAGGACGTTGAAGAATCAGACGAAAATCATGAGGACGCAACGTCAGTCCGAGGTCAAACATCAGTAGCGTCAAAATGGGTAATACTATAAATATTGTATTCATAACACTAAACTCTAAACACTAAACTCTAAACCAGACCATCCTAAACTAAATCATTGGCAGGCTTTCGCCATTTATCTTGCGATAGAGGTCGAGGGCAAACACATCGGTCATACCAGAGAGATAGTCGAGCACTGCCATGATGCGCACATAGGTGTCTGGACTATCCACCTCATATTGAGAAGACACACGATCAAGCAAGAGACTGCTGTAGGCATGATGAGGATTCATGACGGCATTGGTGAATAGTTGGATGAGTGTGTAGATGATTTTGTAACCAGCCAGTTCCGTATCCACGACATCGCGACTACGATAGATGCGGCTTTTTGCCACTTTCACACAAGCTTGATAGGCATCATGTACGAGTGGGCAGGAATGGTCGATGAGGGAGCCTTCAAAAGTGCCGTTAAGAATGGCCTCCTCGTTTTCCACAAACACACGTACACATTCTTGTTCAAGGGCACCAATGGCACAAGAACGGAAATAGACCACATTTTCATTCTTGTCATCTACGCTCTGGCTGCGCTCAATGATATGGGCGCGTTTCTCTTCTGGCAGAAAACCCAACATAAGGTCGCGCGTTTCCTCAAAAGAAAGAATCTTCAGTTTGTGGGCATCCTCTATGTCCATAATCTCGTAGCAGATGTCATCGGCAGCTTCAACCAGATAGGCCAACGGATGACGGAACCAGCCTTCGCCTCTTCGTCCCAAACCGAGTTCTGTGGCGATGCGGTCGTAGATATCCTTTTCCTGAGTGAAATAGCCAAATTTCTGTTTGATGGCTTCTGTAGCAGGGAAAGGGTATTTTACAATGCTGGAAAGGGTGGAGTAAGTGAGGACAAAGCCACCTGCCCGACGTCCTTTGAACTGATGGGTGAGCAGACGGAAGGCATTGGCATTACCGTCGAAATGGGTGATGTCAGCCCATTGCTCAGGAGTGAGCTGGTTCTTGTATTGGATTCCTTGATCCTCCAAAAAATAGGAGGCGATGGCACGTTCACCAGAGTGTCCGAAAGGAGGGTTGCCAAGATCGTGTGCCAAGCATGCTGCTGAAACGATGGAACCAATTTCAAGGATGTGGGTGTTTGCGAGTTCTGGCTGCCTTTCAAGCAACGCATGTGCCACATCGTCGCCCAAACTACGCCCCACACTGGCCACCTCAAGCGAGTGGGTTAGACGGTTATGTACAAACACGCTGCCAGGCAGTGGAAATACTTGCGTCTTGTTTTGTAGTCGGCGGAAGGGCGCAGAAAAGATGAGACGGTCGTAGTCGCGTCTGAATTCGGTACGGTCGTCCATCCTGTTGACATGGAGGTCTTCCTGTCCGAGCCGCTTATTAGATATAAGTTGTTGCCAATTCATTCTTCAATAAGGAGGAATTAGGAATGTGGAATTAGGAATGGAATGCAAAGGTAGTGAATAAATGGGAAATGAAACAATTCAAATGGTAAAAATTCCTAATTCCTAATTCCCAATTCCCAATTATTCATTATCTTTGCACCAAAATTTGACGATTATGGAAGTGAAAATCATCAATAAGTCACACCATCCCCTGCCACAGTATGCAACTCCACAGTCGGCAGGTATGGATTTGCGTGCTAACCTTGACGCACCTATCACACTGGCTCCTTTAGCACGTACGTTGGTTCCTACTGGGCTTTTTATGGCTTTGCCTGCCGGTTATGAAGCACAAGTACGTCCCCGTTCAGGGTTGGCCATCAAGAAGGGCATCACAGTGCTCAACACGCCTGGTACTATTGATGCAGACTATCGTGGAGAAGTGTGTGTCATCCTCGTGAACCTTTCCAACGAACCTTTCATCATCAACGATGGTGAACGCATTGCTCAGATGGTGATAGCGAAACACGAACAGCCGACTTTGGTGGAAGTGGATGTGTTGGATGAGACAGAGCGTGGTGCTGGTGGTTTTGGACATAGCGGCACCAAGTGATGAACCATGTGATAATTTATCATGTACCCATTTAGATTGACGCGATGCATGCAATCATAAGGATATTATCTCTTGTAATTATTTTTTGTTCGTCTTTTGTTGCTTCGGCACAGCAGACGAAGTTTGATTACATCTTTCAGGAAGCGCTACGCCAGAAACTGGCTAATAAGTATGACGCAGCCATTGATTTGTTTGACTATTGTCATCAGCTCGACCCGAATTCAGGGGCTGTGCTCTACGAATTGTCGGAGTTGTATCGCTATGTGAAGAATGACACATTGGCCATCCGCGCTTTGGAGAGAGCCAGCCAACTCTATCCGAAGAACTATTGGTACAAGAATAAACTCGTGTCGCTTTACGTGGAGAATCGCCGTATGGATGAGGCTCTGAAGAACGTGGAAGAGATGGCACGCCTCTTTCCTGAGAAGAGTGAGATTCTGATGATGTTGCTCCAACTGTATGAAAGCAAGAACGACTATGCCAACATGGTGAAGGTGATTGACAAGATTGAGGTGAAAGAGGGCAAAAGCGAACATTGGTCGATGGAGAAGTTTCGATTGTTCTTGCAGATGAACGATGAGAAACGTGCTTTTGAAGAGATGGAGAACTTGGCAGACGAATACCCTAATGATCTCCGTTATCAGGTGGTCATTGGTGACCTCTATCTTGATGCTGGCAAGAAGGAAGACGCTTTGAAGCAATTCAAGATGGTGGAGGAACAAGACCCCACCAATATGACGCTCCTGCTCTCAATGGCCAATCTCTATCATCAGGAAGGAGACACTGCACGTTATCAAGAATATGTTACGAGGTTACTGACCCACAAGGAGGTGGATGATGCGACCAGAGTTCGGATGTTGAGTGTATTGGTACATGAGAACCTGGCTACAGATGCAGACTCCACTTGGTTGCTTTCCCTGTTTGACAAGGTGCTGCAACAGCCACAAGAAAATGCAGACATCCTCGAACTGAAGGCACGCTACATGGTCACAAAGAAGATGCCTGTTGCAGAGTTGAAGCCCGTCTTGTACCAAATACTTGACATTGACCCGGAACATGATATGGCACGTCAGTTGTTGCTTGACTATGCCATTGAGGAAAATGACTCTCAGGGCATTGTGGACATCTGCAAGCCTGCTGTCGAATACAACATGGACGCTCCTGTGTTTTATTTCTATCTGGGTGTGGCATACTTCCAAATGGAAGAGAAGGAGAAGGCTGTGGATGCTTTACGTTCAGGACT
This sequence comes from uncultured Bacteroidales bacterium, assembly GCA_902803605.1. Taxonomy (GTDB): domain Bacteria; phylum Bacteroidota; class Bacteroidia; order Bacteroidales; family Bacteroidaceae; genus Minthosoma. The sequence continues at coordinate 9,091 of CADCQH010000189.1, forward strand.
CAACCATGTGGAGAACGAACAGAATGAAGAGAACAGAATGAACATCCGAGTCAACTCATATGCTCTTTTGGGTGATGTTTACCATCAACTTGGACAAGACGATATGGCTTTTCAGGCATACGACTCCTGTCTGGTTTATAAGAGGAACGACGCGCATGTGCTTAACAACTACGCCTACTATCTTTCTCTCAAGAAGAAAGACCTTCAGCGGGCTGAGGAGATGAGCCGTCTGTCCAACGAACTGGAACCAGACAATAGTAACTATCTTGATACCTATGCTTGGGTGCTCTTCCAACAGAAACGTTACGATGAAGCCAAACAGTATATGGACAAGGTGGTGGAACTGATGGAGCGAGACGGTGAGGAGATAAGCGATGATGTAGCGGATCACATTAAAAAGATTAACAAAAAAGCCAAGAAAAAATAGTCCATACAAGATACGAATACCCATAGAATACGAATACTCATAGAATATGAAAAATAGATTTTCCACTTTTCACTTCTCACTTTTCACATTCCTTTTGGTACTGACCTTGGCATCCTGCCATTCCGGCAAGAAAGTCATAAAAGACAAGGGTGACAAGACAAAGCCAACCACCACCATCACCACACCGACGGCTTCCACAAAGAAGCCTGACCGTCAAGACCGTGACCTTAACAAGATGAAGGTTGCTGTGGGCACCAATTTCACATCGAAGGTGAAGGTCACCATCACACAAGATGGAAAGGATGTCACGACCAATGGCAACCTTCGTATGCGTTATGGGGACGTGATACAACTGACGTTGGTTGACCCCGTTTTGGGCATTGCTGAAATTGGACGGCTTGAACTCTCACCCGACAAAGTCCTCATCATCGACCGTGTGAACAGACGATATGTCGATACGAACTACGAAGAATTTTCTGCGCTGAAAAGTCGCAACATCGACTTCAATACCATTCAGGAGTTCTTCTGGCAGGAGGCTAAAAGTGGCGACAAATTTGCCTACACCATCCCAGCCAAGAAGGACATCAAGCTTGACCTCAAGCTCTCCAACAAGGGCAGTAATGCCAATTGGGATGCGCACACCTCTGTATCGGATAGATATACAAAAACGGATGCCAATAAACTCTTTGGTAGTATCATCGGACAATAAATGATGCGGATAGTTCTTCTTCTTCTGACCTTCGTGCTGGTGCTTCCTCTCTCTGCTCAGAGCAGGGGGAAGACGACAACTGCGTCCAAGCGAACCACGACCACGAAGACCACGGCGAAGAAAACCACGACATCCGCAAAGACTGCTCAACAGAAAAAGCAGCAGAAGCCAGTTGACAAGAAGACGCAACTGAGGAACGAGAAGGCTGCTGCAGAGAAAGCACGTCAGCAGTCACAGGCACAACTCGCCCAGCTCAACAAGAATGTCAAAGCGAGTCTCGACAGCGTCCTTGTGCTCGACCACCAGATAGGCAAGCAGCAGCAGTCCATCGACAGCCTCAATCGCGACATCGTATCACTTACCTCTACGATTGACACCCTCAGCACCCAGTTGGTCAAATTGCAGAAAGACCTCGACATCAAGAAGCAACGTTATGCCAAGGCGATGGTCTATATGCGCAAGAACCGTTCCGTGCAGAACAAACTCATGTTCATCTTCTCTGCCGACAACTTCACACAGATGGTGCGACGTTTCCGTTATATGCAGGAGTATTCCACTTTCCAGAAGGCACAGGGCGAACTCCTCAAGGAGAAGCAGTTGGAGGTGAGGGCAAAACAGAATGAACTGCTGGCTGCCAAGACACAGAAGGAGCAGAACCTGCAATCTGTCGAACAGAAGAAGAAATCGCTGCAGGGCATGAAGGAAAGCGCACAGACACAAGTCGCCTTCCTCAACAAGAACATTGCGACGGTGCAGCAACAGATTCAGGACTACAAGAAGAAGGAGCAGGCACTCAATGCCGAGATTGACCGCATCATCCAGGCTGAGATTGAAGCCCAGCGACGTGCTGAAGCCGAGCGTAAGCGCAAGGCAGAGGAAGCGCGTAAGAAGGCGGAGGCAGAGGCTCGTGAAAAGGCTCGCAAACTGGCTGAAGCCAAAGCCGCCGCAGAGAAGGCCCGCAAGGCTGCTGAAGCTGCCGAAGCCGCCAAACGTGCCGCCAAGACTGCTGCCGAAAAGGAAGCGGCCCGCAAGGCTGCCGAGAAGGCGAATGCTGATGCCAAGGCAGCCGATGCCAATGTGAAGGTGGCTGCCAAAGAAGAGAAGGTGGAACGGGAGAAATACGAGGCATGGAAGAGCAACGATGCTGGCGCCGATGCCAAACTCTCCAATAACTTTGCCGGCAACAAGGGGCGTCTGCCGATGCCTATCACAGGCAGTTACAGTGTGGTCGGTCACTACGGCAACTATGCTGTGGCGGGACTCCGTAACGTCACCCTCGACAACAAGGGCATCGACATCCGTGGTCAGCAGGGTTGTGCCGCCCGTGCCGTCTTCAATGGCACTGTCAGCTCCATCTTCCAATATGGTGGTTCCTACATCGTCATGCTCCGTCACGGTTCCTACATCTCCGTCTATTCAGGTCTCTCTTCCGTTTCTGTCCGAAAAGGTCAGACCGTCAAGACCAAAGACACCCTCGGAGCCATCGGACAAGACTCCGACGGACGTTATATCCTTCATTTCCAACTCCGTCAGGAAAGCACTCGTCTTAACCCGGAGCAGTGGGTGAGGTGACCTGATTGACTATTGACAACAAAATCATTGCCCTTTATTGATATATATTGTCATTTCCCGCCTGATTGTTTGGTCGGTATGATAAGAATGCGTACCTTTGCCGCCGGAATTTCACTCAAATACGTATTTATCATGGCAAGACCTATCAAAGAAACCCCAATCCTCTACGGTGAGGACGCACGACGCTTCGAGGCTCGGATGAAGGAGCGTCGCCGCATATCGCCCGAAGAACGGGCTGAAATGAAAGCCACTTATGAGGCCCTGAAAAGCGTTTGCGACTTCATGTGATATGGAAGACAAGGAGTTTACAGAACGATATACCATTCACAGAATGGCTGAACAGGAAATC
>CADCQH010000190.1 GCA_902803605.1 uncultured Bacteroidales bacterium
GGAACTTCGTGAGAAAGAAAAAATAGAAAACCCAGCGGAACTCTTGCAGAGCAGCCTCGGCGGGCTTGACAAGTTCGGCGGTTTCCAACTGCTCAAGGGCCTCATCAAGGGTGTTGAGAACATGGATCCACGTCGCAAAGCCATCAAGAACATCTTCCTCCAGGATGCCGCATACGCTGACAACCGTCAAAAACTGAAGAACGAGCTGTCACTCTGGGTATCCATCCTCGAATCAGGAGGCACAGATCCGATGGCCATCATCGATTCCTGCAAGGGTAAATGTGAGAAGGCAGAACAGAACCTCAAGAACAACCTCTTCGCCATCCATGATGAGGTACACAAGCTTGAAGTGACTTACCGCTCTCTCGACTCCTTCTTCAACAACGCTGGACAAGGCAAGATTGACTGTCTCACCTTGATGAACGTGAACAAGGATGAATTGGAATACAACGACTCAGAGGACACGCTCGCTATCCGTGATGAGTTGGAGCGCTACTATGACCGTCTGAGCCTGAAGAACAACTACAGCCTCGTCGTTCTCCCTGGTTATCTGGGCGACGCAACGACTGTTCGCATGTGGGCAGACACCGCTTATCGCAATAAGGTGATTCTCCTCACCGACTTCAAGGACAGCCAGAACTTCAGCATGTTGAAAGACGAGCTGGACGACGCCAACCTGCAGGGTCAGGAAGCAAAGATGGCCAACGTGGTCATGACTTGCAACTACATCCTCGGCCGCAAAAAGTCAGAACTCGCAGGCGAGGACGATGACGTGTACATCCCAGCATCTGCCGCTTTGGCTGGACGCATGAGCAACACTGAGGAGACTGTCATCGCACAAGGCGCCGCAGGCAAGAAGTATGGTACACTGGGCAACGTGAAAGGCGCACGTCTCGACCTCCGCAAGTCTGAAATCGCCGCACTCATCGACCAGGGTGTCATTCCTATGGTAGAAGAAGATGGCCGCACGATGGCATTCTCCAACCGTTCTCTCTACAACGGCGCCACACTCGGCTTGCAGGAATATCCTATCGTTCGTACTTTCGACTGGATTGGCAAGGTATTCCAGAACTTCTTCAATGATGAAGCATTCATCAACTGGAACTCTTCAGTGAAGGCAGAACTGCAGCAGGCCGTTCATGACTTCCTGAGCGACTACAAGGGTCCTGGCAAGCTCATCGAGAATTACAACCTCAAAGGCATCAACCAAGACCCCAAGACAAAGGACATCAAGATTGAGGTGGAACTCAAGCCTTTCTTCGCAGCCAAGAACTTCTTCATCGAGCTCACTGGCCACAATGGAGATGCTGGCGTGGAATGGGATCAGAATGTTCAATAATAAACAACCTATTTTATTAACAACTACCAAATTAAACAAACAGCATTATGGCAACAAGAACTGTAACTCTCAACGCTGACGGCATTGCCGAGCGCGAAGTGATGTATGTACGTTATGAATTGAGCCAGCAGACTGACGTCGAAGGTCAGCCCACAGGCACAACTCGCGGTGGCAAAATCTACTTCAAGGTGAAATCTAACGACGATGGTAACACAGACTTGCTCGAATGGATGTGCGACACCTACATGAGCAAGAGCGGCACCATCTCATGGCCTAACCGTCAGGGTGGCGAAATGAAGCACCTCGACTTCAAAGAGGGCTATATGGTGGAATATGCTGAGACTTATGACAACAAAAACGAAACTCAGCAGTACGAAGAATTCACCATCTCCGCCAAGGAAATCGCCATTGGCAACGCTCGTCACAACAATCGTTGGACTATCGACAACTAATCCTCTCCCCAAGTGGGTGTGCCAACATGGAAACGTGTCTGGTACACCCACTTAAAAACAATGATCGCTTATGGATTTATCGGACATATTTGGCAGCAAAGAAATCTCTGAATTATTTGACGGAGCAGGGAAAGCCGCGAAAGGTGCAGCAAAAGGTGTAGCCAAAACGGTTGAAAGTACCGCTAAGGGAGCAGCAAAATCAGTCGAAGGTGCTGCACGTGGTGCTGCCAACAGCCTTGGAAATGCCGCCGAGACTGCAGGAAAAACAGCAAGCCAAGCTGCACAATCAGCTTCCAATGCTGCAAGCGGAGCGCTCAAAGATGCTCAATCTGCTGCAAGCGGAGCGTTCAAAGATGCTCAATCTGCTGCAAGCGGAGCGTTCAAGGATGCGCAATCAGCCGCAAGCGGAGCATTCAAGGATGCACAATCTGCAGCCAGCGGAGCGCTCAAAGATGCTCAATCTGCTGCAAGCGGAGCGCTCAAAGATGCTCAATCTGCTGCAAGCGGAGCGTTCAAGGAGGCACAAGCAACGGCAAGTAGTACTTTGAACGAGGCCAAGACTGCTGCAAGTGATGTGGCAAACTCTGTGAAAGAGCAGGCCGCAGCATTCAAAGACCAAGCAGCAGATGCGATGAATTCAGCAAAACAAGCTGTGACAGACGCTACGAATTCTGCCAAGGAGGCTGCAACAGATGCCGTCAATTCAGCTAAAGAGGCAGCACAAGAGGCAGCGCAACAAGCCAAAGACGCAGCACAAGAAGCGGCACAACAAGCCAAGGAGGTAGCACAAGAGGCTGCGCAACAAGCCAAAGACGCAGCACAAGAAGCCCTCAATTCTGCCAAAGAGGCTGCAAATGCCGCCAAGGAACAGGCTACTGATGCCATCAATTCTGCTAAAGAGACGGCACAGAATGCGGCCAACTCCGCTAAAGATGCGGCACAAGAGGCTGTCAATTCAGCCAAAGAAGCCGCTGAGGGCATGAAGGCACAAGCCGAGAGTGCCTTGAATGAAGCCAAAGAATCCATCAGCAGCACGGTGAGCGAGATGCAGGACTCCATCAGCGACACCGTCAGTGGCATACAAGATGCCGCACAAGAGAAACTCAACGCTCTGCAAGATAAGGCAGGAGAACTGCAGCAAGCCGCCAGTGAGAAACTGAGTGAGATACAAGATGCTGCAGCAGAAAAGGTAGAAGCCTTGCAGAACGCTGCACAAGAAAAACTCGGCGAATTACAGAACGCCGCAGAAGAAAAACTGGGTGAACTGCAAGATAAAGCAGGAGAAGCCCTTGAAAACGCTAAGCAAGCTGCATCTGAAGCATACGAAAACATCAAAGAAAAAGCTGGCGAAGCCTATGAAGAAGCCAAGCAGGCGGTCAGCGAAGCCTATGAAGAGACGAAGCAAGCCATCAGCAATGCGTATGACGAAGCCAAGCAGGCTGTCAGCGACGCTTATGACGAAGCGAAGCAGGCTGTTAGCGAAGCATACGATGAAGCCAAGCAGGCTGTTAGCGAAGCATACGATGAAGCCAAACAAGCTGTTAGCGAAGCATACGATGAGGCAAAGCAGGCGGTCAGTGATGCGTATAATGAAGCTAAGCAGGCGGTCAGCGACGCCTATGATGAAGCCAAGCAGGCCATCAGCAATGCCTATGATGAAGCCAAGCAGGCGGTCAGCGAGGCATACGACGAAGCCAAACAGGCCATCAGCAATGCATATAATGAGGCCAAACAAGCTGTATCTGGGGCATTGGAAGACGCCTTGGGTGATTTGAGTTCCCTCTCAGACCGCACTGAAGCCACTTTAGGGGCTATGGCTGCAGGTTTCATGGGTGGAGCCGCCCTTGGTGGTGGAGCCGATTTGGAAGATTCCGCCTTCCATGGAATGCTGAAAATCGGCAACCGTAAGTTTAACATCGTCGATTGTACTTACAAATTCTCACAAGCCGTTGATACCACAGGCAAGCCCTCCTCTCGTCCACGTGGCGGAGCCATCACCTTCATCATGCCTTCACTCAGTGATGACAGCATGTTTTTCTATCGCTGGATGTTCAGCAAAACAGAAGTACAATCAGGATATTTCAAGTTTGTTGTCTATTCCAATAACAACAAGCGCAGTTATAAAACTCTTCAGTTCGAGAATGCCTACTGCACTGAACTGCAAGACCACTTCAACGATAGCGACTCCCTTCTGATGCGCACCACCGTCACTATTGTGGCTGAAAAAATCAAAATGGGCAGCAACGATACCGCTGAATACGACAACGAGTGGACATAAAACAGGCTCAATGGTAAATGGCTAAATCGTAAATAGCAAGATGTCTATATCCATTAAAAATATAACTATCAGCATTGACGGAACTTTGTCAAAAAAGTTCAAGATTGATATTGATGGTGCCACCTACAATCTCGACAAATTCAAGTTGACCCAACGGCTCTTAATGCCCAATCTGCTGACGTTTGACATGCACAAGAACCCAGAAGAGGACATCAGCGAGCCACAGTTTACTGCATGTAGTTCTATCATCGGCACCCCTATCACTCTGAATATACAGACCGACTCGACAGAACGTGAAATCTCCAACTTCACGGAAAAAGAGCAAACCGCTGATATCGAGTTCAAAGGAATCATTACGTCCGCTTCTGCCAGTCGCACCCAAAGCGAGTATATCATTCATGTCGAGGCGCATAGTTGGGACATATTGCTGGTTGACAATCCAAACTGTAAATCTTACGAAGATAAAATGCTCAAAGACATCGTTGCTGATGTTTTTGAAGATGTGTCCACATTGTCCACCAAAATTGATGCCCGTTACTCTGAAGTCATTCCATACACTGTACAATACAACGAAAACAACTACCAATTCCTGTGCAGGCTCGCCCAACGCTATGGCGAATGGCTTTACAACGACGGCACAAGGCTTGTTTTCGGAAAGATTCAGGAAAGCAAGTCCATCCAGCTATCCTATCCCAGCAAGGATGTACCCTCCTACAGCGTGCGCATGCAAATCCAGCATGTGCCATTTAAGCATGTCATCAGTTCATACAATGCTAATGCGTCATCAGTAAAGGCAGGCAAAGAGGAAATGCAACGTTCCATGAATCCGCTCAATGACAGCGTGTTCGATGCCTCCAACGACAACTATACCAAAGAGACGCTACAGAACCTTCATTCTGGAGGATATGCCAACTCTGACAGTCGAGACACCGTCCTTGCCATCGCATCCAAGACACAAGCCCGTGGAGAACGCGCCAATATGTTGATATATGAAGGGAAAACCTATTGTTCCAATCTTAAGTTGGGTGGCAAACTCGTTATCAAAGACAACTACATTTCAAAAGATGGGAACGAAAGTAAAAGCGATGTAAACCAAGACGAGATTCTCATCATTGGGTTGGAACACACATTCACTGCCGATGAACAATATAGTAACACTTTTGAGGGTATTCCATCAGCATGTGACTATCCACCTTATATCAGCCAAGAGGTTTATCCCCATTGCCCCCCATGCCGAGCCACAGTGAAGGAAAATGAAGACCCTAATCATTTAGGAAGAATCAGGGTGCAATTTGCATGGCAAAAAGAACAAGACGAAAACATGATGACCCCATGGATTCGTATCATACAACCATATAGTGGCGGTGGAAAAGGTTTCAGTTTCATTCCTGAAGTGGAAGAAGAGGTACTTGTTGACTTCGAAGGCGGCAACGCAGAAAGGCCATATATCAGTGGTATGCTCTTCAACGGGAAAGATGCTCCTGACAATAATTGGCTTATCCAAAACAACGAAGTAAAAGCCATCCGCACTCGAAACGGACACACCATCGAGTTTCATGATCACGGCGACCAAGGGCACATCACCATCTACGACAATCGGCAGAACAACTACAAAATCACCCTCTCTGCCACTGACCGTTCCATCAATATTGAAGCAAAGGCAGACATCACTTTCAAGGCTGGTAACAATGTCACGTTAATAGCAGACAACGATTTCAACATAACAGTCAAAAACAATCTGAAACTGGATGTGACCAACGACATTAGCATCACATCCAACAACTTTAAGCTCAATGTCAACAACGAAATCGACATCCAGACCAACACCTACAAACTCAACGCCTTCCAGATGTCACTGGATGTGTTGACCATCGACATTAACGCCACATCCATCAGTGTAACCGCCAACACTATTGACATCACTGTCACCAGCTATAGTATCACGGCGAGTGCACAATATACTTGTACGGCTAACATCATTTCATATACAGCCAGTGCCACTCTTACACTGACCAGCTCTGCTGTGATGAATCTGCAAGCAACCGTCATCAACATGAATTAACCCACCTACGCACCGTTTTTTCTGTAGCATGTCAACAGACAACAAAAAAAAGTCCTCCGACAACAATAGCGAACCGTCACAGGAACTCATCAATACCTGTGCCAAGATGAGTGAGGCTATCAATGCCGCTCATTCCGCTTCTGACCAAGCTGTCGTGGATTTCATACAGAAAAATGCCACAGCTGCAGGCGCGGCAGTTGCAGACTTTGCCGTTGACGCAGCCAAAGCCGCAGCTGACTCAGCCATTGAGACAGGAACGAACTGGGCTGATTCCCTGCTCAAACGTAATGCTGCAGCCCAACTCATCACAGGGAATATCCCACAAATTGACGGGCAAGCCCTCGCTTCTGCTATGGCAGATGTGGACAGGCTCTCGCTTGAACATCAGCGTGAGCAAGGATTCATCGGCACCAAAGTCGATAGAACCACCTTCCACTTCTCTACCGTTATGCCCATTTGCACGGCTAATGCTATCCTCAGATGTTCATGTGGCTTAGCATTTGGCCCTCTTAAAGTGCTGCCTTTACATCGCGTTCAGATAGGAACGCCCCCCAATCCTGTGGCGACCATCATGGATTGTATTCCTAATGAAGTCAACATACCACAGTTCGTACTCTGCTTCAATATTCTTAATCCTGCAGTGTTGGCAGCCACTACGGCAGCCACTATCGCCAAAGGTGGCGTTTTCACGCTCACACCTATGCCCTGCTTTGGTTCCATGGCACCCACCCCTTGGACGCCTACCACCAAGAATACCTGTGGAAAGACTTTTCTCCTCACTCAACCTAGTTGTAGCTTTTGCTGGGGGATGGGCACCATCAATATCCTTCACTGCGGACAAGGCATCCAACCAGGACTTATCAACCGTTTCCGCGTGCCAGGTGACGTGCTCGCCACTATCCAAGGTTATGCCGAAAGCCTCGTCAACCTCGCAGGTGGGTTGGGTGCCTTCTCTGGTGTTGCCTCCAAGCTTTCAGGACCCGTTACCAAAATTCTTCAAAAAGTCAAGTTGGAGAAAGTTGGACAATTCCTCGGCAAACACGGTCTTGAAGGTCTTGAAATAATAGGTAATGCCACCACTGGTATCATTTCCGGCCTTCAGGGAAAAACTGGCGATGCCCTCTCCGTTGCCACCGACTTGGGACTCTCCCTCCTAGGCAAAAGGAACAAAGCCAATGCCCCCAAAAGACGGGAAAAGGCTCAAACCGACCACACAACCGCTCAACAAAACCGACAGGCTGCTGACGACCGTCTCAACCGCCTACAAGGCGAGAACAGTCCGCAAACCCAAGCCAACAACCGTTTCAACGAAGCTGATACGGCTCGGACTAGAGCCAATAACGACCTGCAGGCAGCAAAAGATACACAAGGCAAAGCCAACAAAAAATTGAGCGATGCGCAGAGTGAACAAAAAAAAGCGGATAAGAAGCTGACTGATGCCCAAACCCAACAAAGCAAAACCCAAAAAGATTTAGACACGGCGACACAAAATCAGGCCAAGGCGAATGAGAAAGTGGAAACAGCCAAGACTAAACAAAGAGATGCTGAAAACAAAGTGACTGAAGCGGAAAAAACGCAACAACAAGCAAACAAAGACTTAGGGAACGCAAAGGAACAAAGAGACAAAGTATATAACGACCCCAAGAGCACTCCCCAACAAAAAGCTGATGCAGATAAAGCGGTCGCAGATGCAGAAAAAACAAAACACAAAGCAGATGCAGACTTGGGGACTGCCCGAAATAACAAAACTAAGGCTGACAATGGATTGGAATCAGCCAAGAACCAAAAAGCAGAAGCAGATTTGGACGTATCAACTGCACAGCGAAACAAACAACAAGCTGATTTAAATGCGGCCAATGCACATGTCGACAAAGCCAATGCTGACATGAATGTAACTTCTGCCAAGGGGGACAAACAATTGGCAGACCAAAATGTGGCAACGCAGAAGAGAAACAAAGCCGAAGCAGACCAAGAGTATAAGGATGCAAAAAGCAGTAAACGTGAAGAAGATGCCACAGTAAGACAGGCTGAAAAAGAAGCCGAAGATGCAAAGAAGAGAGAGGAAAAGGCAAAAGAAAAGCTCGAGCACATCGATGATAAGCATCCCGTCAAAGATTTCGCCAAAGGTGTCGCTAAACCCGTCATACTGAACGAAGAAAAAGGTGCCATTAATAACTATTCAAACAAGGATAAACCCAAAGAAGATTACGACAAGTATCTGGCTTTATTAGACGACATATAATATCGTCAATGAAGAGACGGCGTTTCGAGGGCAGAGAAACGTCGGCAAAGCACAAGAGAAACGTCGGCAAAAGAATAAAGGGCCTTTATTCACTTATGAGCAGGGCCTTTCCACAACAGAATTTCAAAAAACAATATAAAAACTACACTGACTATGACAGACCAAGAATTTTATCAGGAAGAGTTTATCGTGCTGTTGACGATAGACGGCACGTCTTACGACGAGATTGAA
>CADCQH010000191.1 GCA_902803605.1 uncultured Bacteroidales bacterium
ACTGCTACAGCGACAATCCACTCGGTCCTTGGACGTATGGCGGCACCATCATTGATGGACGTGGCCGTGAGAAAGACGAGCAGGGAACTGTCATTGCATCGGCTACACCTGACGGCAACACCCACGGTTCCATCTGCGAAATCAATGGGAAGTGGTACGTGTTCTATCACCGCCAGACCGGCACGGATGAGTATGCCCGCCAAGCCATGGTGGCACCCATCGAAGTGAGAGTGGAAGAGGGCAAAGGAGGAAAGGTGGAGATTTCCGAAGGTGAATACACTTCAGAAGGCTTTGCCCATGATGGTCTCAATCCATTGGAGAGACACTCTGCCGGCATTGCCTGCTGGTACACAGGTCCCAAGCCTGCCACCCACGAATGGCCTAACAACACCTTCTACGGTTCGTATGTGGCTGCCAGCTATGGTGGTGAAGAAGGCATGACGAAGGAAGAGGCGTTGGCTTCAACGAAGAAGTATTCCGCACCTTATGACTTGCGCTACAACACCAACGATGTGGTGAACAACACCGACGGAAGCATCGTAGGCTACAAATATTTCAATTTCGGAAACTTCGGAGGCAGTGGATACAGCGATAAAGGACCATTATATGGTCGCAAGGATGTACAGCTGTTGCTGAATGCCACACCGCTGGGTGTGGATGGCACCATCGAAATCCGCGCTGACCGTCCTTGGGATTCACAAGGTATGCTGTTGGGGACCATCGAACTGCGTGCTGACATGCCGCAGCAACCCACGGAACTGAGTGCCGTTCTGCCTGACGTTGGAAAATTGGAATACAAGCGTGCCATTTTCTTCGTGTTCAAGTCTGACACAAAAGAGAAATCGCTCTGCACACTGCACAACTTCGTGTTCCAATAAAAAACGCGGAACACATCCTCATTCACTCGTTTTCGTCAGACGCCTTCCCCTCATCTGACGCATTCTGCCTTTGAAGCCATTCTTCCTTGGTACGGCTCCATCGTTTGTGCGTCCAGAGCCACATCTCTGGATGCTCTCTGATGTCGGCCTCAAGAAGTTGGAAGTATCGGTCAGTGAGAGTGGTCTCCGTTACCGATGCAGGGTGGTCTTCCATCGGAATGATTTCCAAATGATAGTAACCGCGCTTGGGTCGTGACATACGTCCATAAGTCATAAAGGCATCCACCTTGCGGGCAATGTGTTCAGCACCGATGAAGACGGCTGTATCGTGATTGAGAAAAGGCACGAAATGGTGGATGCTCGTCCACTTGGGCTGCTGGTCACTGATAAAGCCAATTGTGTAATTTTTGTTTTCCTTTCGCAATTGAAGAATCCGTCTGAAAGTTTCTTTCATCTTGATGTTGACGCCTCCATATTGTCCACGCAGTTCAATGAAGAGTTCGTCCATCAGGTCGTTGCGCAGAGGATGATAGATTTGCCCCGAAGTGCACCAAGGCTGAATACTGTAGTTGATAGAAGATATCCACTCCCAGTTGCCGAAGTGGCTGAGATAGAGAAAATGGAGACTCTGCCCTGCATCATGACGTTTCTTGATTTCATCAAGTCCGCTAAAGGTCATGCGGCGCATGATTTCCTCCTTCGACATGGAAAGCATCTTGATGTCTTCCACAAAATTGTCACAGAGCTGATGATAGAATTTCCTTTCTATTTCCTTCAGTTCCTCAACACTCTTCTCTGGAAATGCGGTACGCAGATTCTCACGCACCACATGAGTGCGATAGCAACGTCTAACAAAGAAGCAGCAAAAGTCGGACAGTGCATAAAGCAAGGAGAATGGCAAAATGCTGATGGTCCACAACCATCCTCTAAAGAGTTTATATTGAAACGTCATCATTATATCTCATGTAAGAATTTGAGGGCATTTGACACAATCGTCTCTGGAGAGATGTTCATGCAATGCAAGTCACCATATTTGCAAGGTTTCTTTCCATAGATGGAGCAGGGACGACAGGGCAAGTCGAGCTGCAACTCAGTGTCAGGCGATTGTCTGTAACCTGAAAAACCAGCTTTGGGATGTGTGGCTCCCCAGATGGACAACACACGGATGCCGAAAATGGAGGCTATATGCATGTTGGCGGAGTCCATCGACAGCATCAAGTCGAGTTGCGACATAAGCAGCATTTCATTTTTCAGACCGCCCATCTTGCCACAGACGTTCATCACTGCGCCCTTTTCTCCCTGATATTCCTGTTCCCAAGTCCGAAGGATGTCATCCTCTTTCTTGCCTGCTCCAAACAGAAGCACCTTACAACCTTCTTGAGCCAATGCGTTCACCACCTGTTGCATCTTGTCCAAAGGATAAACCTTCTGCATGTGTGCGGCGAAAGGTGCCACACCCACCCATTTCTCGCCAGTCTGCTTTCTGCCTACAAGATTTCTCATCGGAGCAAAGTCCTCATTTCGCAAGTCTATCCTGATGCGTTGGCTGAGGTCGATGGAGAAGCCCAAAGAACGGAACACCTCAGCATAGCGTTCTATCATTGGCTTCAGGGCATCGTGTGTCTGCCCGTTACCAATCAATTCCTTTTTCTCCCTACGTCCTTTTTTCACATATGCCACCTTGATTCCGACCATTGCAAATCGGGTACGGATGTATTTAGAACGGAGCACGTCGTGCAAATCCGCCACAGCATCAAAATGATCTTCCTTCAGTTTGTTGTATATCTTTGTCAGCCCGATGATGCCATCCTGTTCAGAAAAATCGATGCCCCGTACCTGTACATTAGAAGGAAGCCATTCAAACATAGGCACGAAACGGGTGCGTGTCAGCATCGTGATGCGAAGTTCTGGGTGCTGTGTAGCCAATGCGTACAACACAGGCACAGTCATGGCAGCATCGCCCATCGCGCTGAAACGCATGACGAGCAACCGCTTGATGGTCTTGCTGTGTTGTGAGCCAAACATGGAACTTGATGCTTATCGAGTGCAAAGGTACGGTTTGTTTATTTTACTTCCAAATGTTTTAAATGGAAAATGAAGAAGAGTCTTCCCACAGTGGAGCCGTCGGGTATTTTCATCTGTAAATTGTTGCAGGAATTTCCCTTAGGGGATGCAAAAAGGTGGAAGGAGAGAGGCAAGAAGCCGTTTTTTATACTTTTATGATGGATGTTTGTATTTTTCTTTGTACATTTGCCCACGAAAAGGATGTTACCCAAAGAATACCTAAACTGAATTTAATCTCAACAAGGAAATGAAGAAACTACAAGTTCTATTGGTGTGTCTGCTGACGGCTCTTGCCATGCAGGCACAGACCTCTGCCAAAGCGAAGGCACGTATGGCTGAGGTGAGGAAGCTCTATACGGAGGCGAAGGAAAGCATGGCCTACAACGACCAGGAGGACTACCCGGCCAAGAGCAACATGGAAATCACCTATACCTACATGGCTCCTGGAGCCGGTCCTATCAAACACTACATCAAGTATTACATTGATGATGTGGAAGATGAGATGGGAATGCTGGTGGGGCACAGACCTTATTTCGTCAGCGATTCGTACAATGCTGGAGCACGCAAGGTATATGAGGAGTATCTGTATGACAGAGAGACGGGCAAGATGATCTTCGCCTATGGCTACGAAGAGAACGGTGATGGCACCACGAACGAGGGGCGTTTCTATTTCAACGCCAACGGTTCTTTGGCGCACCAGGAGTTGAAGGCCGATGAAGAATGGGGCACGTTCCTGGACGAGAAATATGTCAAGTTGCAGGCTGAAAACCTGAGAAAGGGATTCGATTATATCATGCCTTAACACACAAATCAGATATGAGAAGACAAATTCTTTATTTAAGCACGCTGCTGTCCCTTTTCGGACTGGAAGCATGCAAGCAGGGCGGCAATGTCGCCACTGACACTGAGAATGATTCCGTCAAGGTGGGAGCCAAGACCTCTGAGATGGAGAATGAAACCACCAGTGAGAGTTCCAAGCCCCTTGATGTGTCAAAGTACTGGGCGCAGTTCCAAGACATCTATGAGGAGGGAGACCTCGATGACATACACTATCCTTTGACGAAGTATGCCTTTATCGACATTGACGGGGATGGCGTTGATGAGGTGTGGGTGCGCACTGAGAATGACGAGGATGGTG
>CADCQH010000192.1 GCA_902803605.1 uncultured Bacteroidales bacterium
ATTCCGTTGGGATTCGAACCCAAGACCCACAGCTTAGAAGGCTGTTGCTCTATCCAGCTGAGCTACGGAACCATCCTCTCATGGACTTCCGTCCTTCTCTCAGGCATCATCCAATCGGAGCTTTTCTTGCGTGATTCAACCACACAAAACAACATGCACAGGCATAGCCCACGCAATTTGCGGATGCAAAGGTACGCTTTTTATTCCAATCCCGCAAACATAATTCCAAAAAAAATCTCTGACACGACGTTTTTTCTGTCAGGAGTGGGATTTTTCCTCACTCAAGGAGCTCGAAAATCTTTCTGTTGACGCCACGAGCCTCTTCCACAGACATGCCATCCTCCTGCACGCGGATGATGCACACGGCTATGTCACGACCCTTGGGACATATCTCATAGGCACTCTTGGCATACTTCACCATATCAAATTCCTGCACCTTCCCTTCCTTCTCAGGGTCTTTATAACTGGCCATCAGCACATCCTCATCTTCGTCAACGACATAGAACGTCCACACGGCACCGTCCTCGCTGACATACTCCCTGCTGAAGAAAGGCTCCACGTCATACGTCCTTGCCTCATCCGCCTCCTGATCCTCATAATGCTGCACCGCCCCTTCCACAATCCTGCTGCCGATGGGTGGGAGGGTGCTCTTCGGCTCCTGCTCCTTTGGCTGTTCCTTGTTCGCCCTTTCCATCTCGTCCAGTTGCTCCAGCGTCTTGACCAGTCCGTCACAAGAGGTCAGCATCATAGAGGTGACCGACAGGCTCAGCACGACAGCCATCATGCTCCAGCCCTTCATCCATTTTTCATTCTCTTTTTTCATCCTTTCAGGTTTTAGATAGTTATACAATCATTATCGTTGCAAATATACAGCAATTCCATTTACCCTACAAACTTTTTTTCGCATTTCTTCAACTTTATCCGAAAAAAAATCATACCTTTGTACATCAGAACATTTATTGTGATGAAAAAGAAACTATTACTCCGGCAAGACATGAACAGACTCACACTTTTCATACAGACCATTCTCATCATCCTCTGCTGCCACACCCTCTTGGCATCGTGCAGCAACGACACCGCTACTGCAACAGAGTACGACGGCAAGCCCCTCATCATCCTCGACACCGACATCGGCTCTTCCACCGACGACCTCTTCGCCATGGAGATGCTCTACGACTACACTCGTCAGGAACGCTGCACCCTGCTCGGTATCATCATCGACCGCGAAGGCCAAGAAAATGCAGCCATCGCCGATGTGATGAACACCTACTTCGGCTTTCCCCACCTCCCCATCGCACTCATCAGGGAGGGCGTCAAAAACCCAAAAATATGGATTGACTACAAGGACATGCCCAACTACACCCATCCAGACGGCACCCTCATGTTCCGGCGCACCCTCACCGACTACTCCACCCTGCCCGACGGATGGCAGCTCTACCGCCAGCTCCTCGCCACACAGCCCGACCACAGCGTCACCATCTGCTCCACAGGCTTCGTCACGGTGCTCGCCCAGCTCCTTCAGTCAGAGCCCGACAACCACTCGCCCCTCAACGGCGTGGAACTCGTGCGCCGCAAGGTGAAATGCCTCTACATCATGGGCGGCGTGTTCGGCAACTCCATCGAACCCGTCGAATACAACTTCGCCCAAAGCATCAGCTACGCATTGACCTTCTTCGACCTCTGGCCTCACGACGTCGACATTGTCTTCTCCCCTGGCGAGACAGGCGACCCCGTCGAATACACCCCCCAGCAAGTCATCGCCGACATCAGCTGGACAGACGCCCACCCCATCAAGCAAGTTTACAAGCGCTGCAACTGCAACACAGGCCAGAAGATGTGGGACCCTCTCACCGTCATCAACGCTGTGGAGGGCGACGCCCTCTTCCACCTCTCCCCTCGCGGCACCGTGAGCATCAACGTCCAGGCCGAGACCCGCTTCACAGTTACCCCCAACGGCAACTGCCGCTACCAGCTTCCCAACAATGCTGCATGGGCAAACCACATACTCCAGAAAATCAGAGACGTCAACAAAAAGCACGTTTTTTTTGACTAAGTGAAAACCCAAAATATCGTCATGGGGACAAGGGGACAAGGGGACAGCCTTTTTCTGGCATCCCCCCCAAGAGAATTCTCATGATTGATAATGTAAGTATAATAATTAAGTATAGTAAGTATAGTAAATTAAGTATAGTAAGTATAGTAAATTAAGTATATAATAATATAATATAATAATATAAGTATAAAATAATAATTGCTATTATAATAGTAGTAGTAACAAGAGTGGCGGCAGGGGGGGACGGGAGAAAAACCTTGTCCCCTTGTCCCCCTGTCCCCACATCATGGCAGCCGGTGCTTCTCCTTCCCTGACAGAGGTTCCTTATTTCCCAATAACCGACCCTTATTTCCCAATAAGGAAGGGTTATTTCCATACCTCAACCATCACTCTAAAAAAAGTTTCAATTTCTTTGAAAATGATTGGATTATTATTTGGGTATTCCGTAAATATTTCGTACGCTTTGTAGCGTAGTTGAGAGTTGAGAACCTTTAGTTCGGCGTAGCCAATTGAAAAATTGAAGATTTGAAGATAGACTGCTTAAAAAGGAAGATTCCACTGATGTGTGTTGGGCATCGGTGGAATCTTTTGTTATGCAGTTGAGTCAACTGTGGGCTTGCGTGCCACATGCTTTCATGCCAGCAGGGCGTCTGCCAGTTCTGCGAGGTCTTCGACGGTCTTGGACTTGACGGTGGACTCGATGGTGACGATGGGGTAGATGATGGTGACGCCTTTCATGGCTTCCATCTGCTCACGCATCTTCTTGCCTGCTGCTGGTGCCCAGGTGCCGTTCTCCACAATGCCGACCTTGCGGTTCTGGTAGGTCTTGATGCGCAGGTGGTTGATGAAGTCGTCCATGATAGGCATGACACCACCATCGTAGGTGGGGGCGCAGAGCACCATGCGGTCATAGCGGAAGGCGTCTTCCACTGCTTCGTGGAGGTCATCACGTGCTATGTCTGAGGTGGACACCTTGACGTTGCTCTTCTCCCTGATGAGGTCTGCCAGCACGAGGGCTGCCTTGGCCGTGTTGCCGTGCAGGGAGCAGTAGGCGATGAAGATGCCTTCGTCCTCTGGTTCGTACTTGCTCCATGTGTCATAGAGCCCGATGTAGTAGCCGAGGTCTTCGCTGAGGATGGGGCCATGCAGCGGACAGATCTGCTGGATGTCGAGGTTGGCAGCCTTCTTGAGGAGGTTCTGCACCATCGCACCATACTTGCCGACGATGTTGAAGTAGTAGCGGCGTGCTTCACATGCCCATCCTTCATCGTCTTCCTCTTCCTTGCAGAGGGCTCCGAACTTGCCGAATCCGTCGGCTGAGAAGAGTGTCTTGGTCAGCTGGTCGTAGGTCATCATGACTTCTGGCCAGTGTATCATGGGTGCCATGAGGAACTGGAGGGTGTGCTTGCCCAACGAGAGGGTCTCCCCTTCTTTCACCACTTGGATTCTGTCCGTAAAGTCTTCATCGAAGAAGCGCTTGAACATCGCCACTGCCTTCTGGGAGCAGACGGCTGTCATGTTGGGGTATTTTCCCATGATGTACTCAACGCTGCCTCCGTGGTCTGGTTCGAGGTGCTGCACGATGAGGTAGTCTGGTGTCTTGCCTGCCAGCGCTGCCTCCAGTTTCTTTTCCCACTCTTGTGTCTTGGTGGCATCGACGGTGTCCATGATGGCCACCTTCTCATCGAGTATCACGTAGGAGTTGTAGGACACTCCCAGCGGCACTTCGTACTGACCTTCGAAGAGGTCTATGTCGAGGTCATCCACTCCGATGTATTTCACATCTGGAGCTATTAAATCGTATTGCATTGTAAATTGTAAATTGTCAAATTGTACATTACCATTACTTCAGTCTTTCCTGAATGGCTTTGCTTTCTGCCTCATATCCAGGCTTGTTGAGCAGGGCGAACATGTTCTTCTTGTAGGCCTCTACA
>CADCQH010000193.1 GCA_902803605.1 uncultured Bacteroidales bacterium
AAAATAAGATAGGACAATGAAAAGAACATTCCAACCTCACAACAGAAAGAGGATTAACAAGCACGGCTTCCGTCTGCGTATGCAGACAGCCAACGGCCGCCGCGTTCTTGCCGCTCGTCGCAAGAAGGGCCGCAAGTCTCTCACCGTTTCAAGTGAACATCACGGTAAGTAAGAAAACAAAAAAGCAGGAGGAAACTTCTGCTTTTTTATTTTGTGTTTCTCTCGCTTATTCGTACTGTTGGCTTCACCGAAGGTACTCATGTTCGGAAATAAAAACGTTTTTATTTTGTATTTCTCTCACTTATTCGTACCTTTGCACCATAAATAATATTATTGTACGCGCGAAATGGCTTTAAAGAATTTTTTTACAGGGAAATCTGGCGCTAAGTTCTGGGTGAACATCGTTCTTATGGTGGTTGTCATCGTTGCCATCCCTGTTCTTGTGTTGTATATGCTGGATTCGTTTACGCATCACGGCGAGAAGATTGAAGTGCCGAATGTGGTGGGCAAGTCAGTGTATGACGCTGAATCGATGTTGAAGGATCGTGATTTGATGGCGATGGTGATTGACTCTGTATATGACAAGCATGCACCAAAGGGTTCTGTGCTGGAACAGTCGCCAAAACCAGGTTATGAGGTGAAGGGCGGACGCATGATTTATCTGATCGTCAACCTGAAGGGTGAGCCGATGGTTCAGTTGCCTGACGTGGTGAGTCATGGCTCGTTGCGTGAAGCAGTGGCATTGTTGCAGTCGTTAGGCTTCAAATTGACAGCTCACAAGCAGGTGTTGGGTAGGCCTAAGGATTTGGTGATCGGCGTGAAGCAGGGTGTCCGTGAGGTTCATGCTGGTGAGACCATTCCGCGTGACCGTGCCTTGACGTTGGTGATTGGTGGTGGTGAGATTGATTCGACTCTGTTTGAGGATGAAGAGGACTTGGATGTAGATATGGAAGGGCTGGACATCAATGTGGGTGAAGAGGAAGGTGAAGGCGAGGATTTCGACATTGAACTGTAGGGAATGAATGCCGAAGCATTGAATCAGGTCGTCGAGGACGAAGAACTGGAGGACGACGAGACCTCGCAACTGTATGAACATCATCGCATCGTTGCGGATAAGGGGCAGAAGCTACTTCGTGTCGACAAGTTCTTGCTGACGCAGTTGTCGGGCACGAGTCGCAATCGTGTGCAGAAGGCTGCGGATGCGGGTTTCATCATGGCGAATGGGAAGCCTGTGAAGCGCTCCTACAAGGTGAAGCCGGAGGACGTGATTCAGGTGATGCTTGACCGTCCACACTATGAAAACAAGATTACGCCAGAAGACATCTCGCTGAATATCGTCTATGAGGATGGTGACCTGATGGTCATCAACAAGCCTGCGGGTATGGTGGTGCATCCTGGCTTTGGCAACTGGAACGGCACAATGCTGAATGCCATTGCCTGGCACTTGAGGGATATGCCTCAGTATGACATCAATGACCCTGAGATTGGTTTGGTGCATCGCATCGATAAAGATACGAGTGGGCTTCTAGTGGTGGCGAAGACGGCAACGGCGAAGACGAGTTTAGGACTGCAATTCTTCAATAAGACCACGAAACGTGAGTACAATGCGTTGGTGTGGGGCAACTTCACAGAGGAGAGAGGACGGATAGAGGGAAATATCGGTCGTGACCCGAAAGACAGGATGCGGATGGCGGTGTTTCCTCCCGATTCAGGGATCGGCAAAAGTGCAGTGACCCATTATGAGGTGCTGGAGCGATTCGGTTATACGACGTTGGTGAAGTGTGTGCTGGAGACAGGAAGAACGCATCAGATTCGTGCTCACATGAAGCATATCGGACATCCGCTGTTCTGTGACGAACGATATGGTGGCGACCAAATGCTGAAAGGTTCGAATACGGCGAAGTACAGACAGTTCATCGATAATTGTTTCAAACTATGTCCCCGTCAAGTGCTGCATGCGAAGACTTTAGGTTTTGTACATCCAAGAACGGGTGAGGAGATGATGTTTGACTCTGAATTGCCTGACGACATCAAGGCGCTGTTGGAGAAATGGAGAAGGGTTGAGAGTTGATTGGTGCAGAGTTCAGGGCATAGAGTTTTGGGTTAACGTTAAGGTTAAAGTAAAAATAAAAATGAGAAAAGTAATTGCAATCGTGGCTGGGGGTGACAGCTCTGAGCACGATGTGTCGCTGAGAAGTGCGGCAGGGATTGATTCGTGGATTGACAAGGATTTGTATGATGTTTACATCGTGGAGGTGAGCCGTCAAGAATGGGTGGCACATCTTCCTAATGGCAAGAAATCAGCGGTGTATCGTCATAACTTCTCGTTCAAGGATGAATGGGGTAGGGATGTTCGTCCCGATTACGCATATATCACCATTCATGGCACTCCTGGAGAAGATGGTGTTTTGCAGGGCTATTTCGACTTGCTTGGCATTCCTTACTCGACGAGCAGCGTGTTGGTGGAGGCGATGACCTTCAACAAGTTTGCCTTGAATCAGTTCTTGAAGGGTTTTGGTGTGAAGGTTGCTGAGGATGTGTTGGTGCGTCAAGGTCAGGAGATTGACCCGCAGCAACTGATAGCCAAGGTGGGTTTGCCTTGCTTCATCAAACCCAACGCTGGTGGTTCAAGTTTTGGTGTGACCCATTGCAAGGCTTTAGAAGATGTGATTCCTGCCATAGAGAAGGCGATGGAGGAGAGTCCTGAGGTGCTGATTGAGAGTGAACTGAAGGGTGTTGAAATCAGTAATGGCGTGTATAAGACAAAGGCTGGTGGCATGCACGTGTTGCCTATCACGGAAGTGGTACCCAAGACCGACTTCTTCGATTATGATGCCAAGTACAACGGATTGGTAGAGGAAATCACCCCAGCACGTCTGTCGGATGACACGACCAAACGTGTACAGGCGCTGACGGCTGCCATCTACGACATATTGGGTGCTTCAGGCATCATCCGCATTGACTATATCATCAGCAGAAACGATGCTGGTGATGATGTAATCAATATGTTGGAAATCAACACGACACCAGGTATGACGGCAACGAGTTTCATTCCTCAGCAAGTTCGTGCTGAAGGCAATGAGATGAAGGATATGCTGAACGAAATCATAGCGGACAAACTGGAAGATTAGGCTTAAAGTTAGGATTAAGGATATGACACTTTCCGATTTTGATGATATTCGTCCGTTTTCCGAAGGCGAAATGAAACCTGCCTTTGAGAGCATGTTGACTGACCGTCAGTTCGACAAGATCCTTGGTGGGTTAATTCCGCTGCCCAAGGGACTTCGGAACGGATTGCTGCGACTGATGTTTAAGGGCATCAAGACACCACTCGACTTTCAGAAGCGTTTCATGAAACCACTGGTGTATTATGTGCTGCACAAGGCAACGACAGGATATAGTTTCGAATTTCCCAAGTCACTTGACAGGCATGGAAACTTCACCTTTATGTCCAATCATCGTGACATAGTGCTGGATTCCGCCTTCCTCGACACCTTCTTGTTAAAGGATGGCTTCTCCACAACCGTTGAGATTGCCATTGGCAACAATCTTCTCATTTACCCTTGGATCAAAACACTGGTCAAGATGAACAAGTCTTTTGTGGTCAATCGTGGGTTGACCCCCAAGGAAATGCTCAAGTCTTCTATTCACATGAGCCAGTATATTCACTTTGCCATCAATGAGAAGAGTGAGAACATCTGGATTGCACAGCGTGAAGGACGTGCGAAAGACTCTGATGACCGCACACAGGAATCTGTGCTCAAGATGCTCAATATGGGTGGCCCTACAACTGGCAGAACTACTGCTGACATTATAGAGAACCTGCGCCATCTGAAAATCGTGCCGCTATCCATCTCTTACGAATATGACCCTTGTGACTACTTGAAAGCAAAGGAGTTCCAATGTAAGCGCGATATTCCTGGTTGGAAAAAAGCCAAGCAGGATGATCTTGACAATATGAAAACGGGTATTTGGGGAAAGAAGGGGCATGTACATTATCAGGCAGCTGGTTGTATCAATGATTGGCTTGACTCCCTTGACTCCTCTACCATCGAGAAAGCAGACATCTTCCGTGTCGTGGCAGAACACATCGATCAGGAGATTCATAAGAACTACCGTATATACGGTATCAACCACGATGCCCTTGAAGGTAAGACCAATGCATATATAGAAGAACGTATCAAGATGGTGGATGTGGAGAACCCCGATGTGCCGTTTTTGCGTGAGAAACTCACGGCCATGTATGCAAATCCCCTCCGTAATTATGAAAAGGCTGTTAAATGACATCCTGCTGATACTCTGTGTGGTGTGCCTTGTCGCATGTTCCGATGGAGATGAAGACAGCGGAGAATACATACCTCCTTATACCACCGACTTACTTCTGGCATCAGTCGATGCCAACGGTAAGATTGTGAGTGTTCAGATGGATGATGGCACAACCTATAACGTCGCCTCGCAGAAATTCAACCTGTCAGCAAAAGATACCTTGTTGCGGTGTATGGCGACTTATACGTATGAAGGACAAAAACCTTTCCAAATTCATGGCATCGTACCCATCTTCACCGACGAACCGCATCCAGCCAACAGCATTGGTGTGGTGGTAAATGGTAAAATCTATCAAGACGTTAGTTTGTTGCCTCGCCACCCTGTGAAGCTCATCAGCATGTGGAAGAGCGGCGGTTATCTCAATCTTCATTTGGGCATGATGACTACCGACAACGGTGCTCATGAATTCCTCTTTTGCGAGGATGGCGATGGTCAGTATTCGCTGCTTCATCTTCGTCCGACGAGTGACGGAAGTGCTTATACGGAGCATCTTTACTTGTCGATGCCTATTCCAGAGGGATTGGAACATTTTACCTTCACCGTTCGCACCTATGATGGTGATTATATTAGAGAGTTTTAATATAAGGTCTGAGTTAACGTAAAAGTAAAAAAAGAAAAATATGACAAGAGCAATTATAACTGTAGTGGGCAAGGATACGGTGGGTATCATCGCCAAAGTATGCACCTATCTGGCAGACAATCAAATCAATATTCTCGACATTTCACAAACCATTGTGCAGGACTTTTTCAATATGATGATGATTGTTGACTTGACAAAGTCGGTCAAGGCTTTCAATCAACTGAGCGATGAATTGGTGAAAATAGGTAATGATACGGGTGTTCAAGTGAAATGTCAGTTGGAAGACATCTTCGATAAAATGCACAGAATCTAATCGGTGCAGTGTAAATCGTATATTTAAGTAGAACGATGATTAACTTACAGGAAGTCATAGAAACCAACAAGATGATAGAGCAGGAGAACCTTGATGTCCGCACTATCACGATGGGTATCAGCTTGCTCGACTGCGCTGATACTGACTTGAAGGTTACTTGTGAGAAGATTTATAAAAAGATAACGACTTTGGCGCGTGATCTTGTGAAGACAGGTGAAGATATAGCCAAAGAGTTCGGTATTCCTATAGTCAATAAGCGCATCAGCGTCACGCCCATATCATTGGTGGGGAGTGCCTGTTGTCGCACGCCCGGTGACTATGTGCAGATAGCCACGACCCTTGACCGTGCAGCTAAAGAGGTGGGCGTCAATTTCCTTGGAGGCTATTCCGCTATTGTGTCGAAAGGTATGACCAAGAGTGATGAACTCCTCATTTGCAGTATTCCCAAGGCGTTGGCAGCCACAGAGCGCATTTGTTCCAGCATCAATGTGGGCTCTACCAAAACTGGTATCAATATGGATGCTGTGCGTCTGATGGGTGATATCATCAAGCAGACGGCAGAAGAGACGAAGGAGGTCGATTCTCTTGGATGCGCCAAACTTGTGGTACTTTGTAATGCACCAGATGACAATCCTTTTATGGCTGGTGCCTTTCATGGAGTGAGTGAAGCTGATGCGATTATCAATGTAGGTGTCAGTGGCCCTGGGGTGGTGAAATATGCCCTTGAACAGATGGATAAGGCAAAAGGTTTGGCCAATTTCGAACTTCTTTGTGAGACCATCAAGCGTACTGCCTTCAAGATTACTCGTGTGGGTCAACTGGTGGCACAAGAGGCCAGTAGCCGTTTGGGCGTTCCTTTTGGTATCATAGACCTTAGTCTTGCGCCTACTCCTGCTATCGGTGATTCTGTCGCTGATATTCTGAAGTGCATAGGTGTGGAACATCCTGGTGCCCCTGGTACGACTGCTGCCCTTGCTCTGTTGAACGATCAAGTGAAGAAGGGTGGGGTAATGGCTTCTTCCTATGTGGGGGGGCTTTCTGGTGCATTCATTCCTGTGAGCGAAGACCAAGGAATGATAGACGCTGTTGAGGCTGGTGCGCTTACTATTGAAAAACTTGAAGCGATGACCTGCGTATGCTCCGTAGGACTTGACATGATTGCCATTCCTGGTGATACACCTGCGACAACGATAGCAGGTATCATAGCAGATGAATCTGCTATAGGTATGGTCAATCAGAAGACTACCGCTGTGCGTATCATCCCTGTTGTTGGCAAGACAGTTGGTGACACTGTTCAGTTTGGCGGTCTTTTAGGTTATGCTCCAATCATGCCTGTCAATACCTTCTCATCCCAACGATTTGTGGATAGAAGTGGTCGCATTCCTGCCCCCATTCATAGTTTCAAGAATTAGATGGATATCTCCCTGCTCAAAACTCTAAATAAAAAACAATCAGCTTGATATGAACAAGACTCATAGAATTTACACTGTATCATTTTTCTTATTAAGTATCCTTGCGATGGAGGTCTCAGCTCAGACGGTTCCAGACAAGCCCACTATGGGTTGGAGCTCGTGGAACACCTTCGCACTCAATATCAGCGAAGACGTTATCAAAGGACAGGCTACCGCCATGCGTACACAAGGACTATTAAAGGTTGGCTATGACCACATTAACATCGACGATGGCTACTTTGGCGGACGTGACCCCAAGACGGGGAAGTTGCTTATTCATCCCACCCGATTTCCCAATGGTTTGAAGCCTGTGGTGGATTATATTCATCTGCTCAAGATGAAGGCTGGCATCTATTCCGATGGTGGCAAGAATACATGTGGAAACTATCATGGGGGTGATAAGATAGCCGAAGGTGTCGGCTTCTACGGACATGATCAGCAAGATGCTGACTTCTTTTTCAAGGAACTGGGCTTCGACTTCATCAAGGTGGACTTCTGTGGAGGTGTGGGTTATCACAATAGTGAAAACCTCTACCTTGATGAGCGAGAACGTTACACTGCCATCGCCAACGCTATTCGGAACACAGGTCGCGCTGATGTACGTATGAACGTGTGCCGATGGGACTATCCAGGAAATTGGGTGCATGATGTGGCAACCTCATGGCGTACTACAGGCGACATCAACGCCTCATGGGGTTCTGTCAAGAGCATCCTCAAGGATAATCTCTACCTCTCCGCTTATTGTTATGATGGTCACTATAACGATATGGATATGCTTGAAGTAGGTAAGGGACTTTCCGTCGAAGAGGACCGCACTCATTTTGGCATGTGGTGCATCATGTCCAGTCCTTTGCTCATCGGTTGCGACCTTCGCAACATCAAGTCGTCAGCCAGTTTGCTGCTCAGAAATACGGAATTGATTGCCCTCAATCAAGATGATCTCTGCATTCAGGCTTATGTTGTGCAGCATGTGGGTGATACCTATGTGTTGGTCAAAGACCTTGAACAACTATATGGAAAGACTCGTGCTGTTGCTTTCTATAATCCATCTGATCATGAACAGGAGATGAGTATTCCTTTTGTCGACCTTGATCTCACTGGTACCATCAAAGTACGTGATCTCTTCGAAAAAGCAGACATAGGTGAAATGATTGGAAAACTTTCTGTTACCGTACCAGCTCACGGCACACGTATTTATCGTCTTGAAGCAGAAACTCGTCTTGAACGTACGCTGTATGAAGCGGAAACTGCTTATCTGGGTAAATATCAGGAAATATTCAACAATCAAACATATCATTCAGCCATATACGAGAGCAACGACAACTGCTCAGGTAGAGAATATGTTGGATGGTTGGGGCATGATCCTGCAAATGACTTGCAATGGCGCCATGTATATAGTGATCAGGGTGGTGAATATACTATTATCCTTAAATACATGTCGGGCGATAACCGTTCCCTTACGCTCAGCGTTAATGGACAGGATGTCCAGACCTTTTCATGCAATTCAGGAGGTGATGGAACTGTTGCTGCCAAGTCCATCAAGGTTAATCTTTTGCAAGGCGAGAATGTGATTCGGCTTTACAATAAATCGTCATCAGCTTGGATGCCAAACATCGATTGTATGACCATCCGTCCTGTTAATTCTACAGAACGTGTGGTAGTAGGCATTGATGCTCCTATTGCATTTTCAGATCAAACCTATGACGGGAAATACTACACGCTTGATGGAATTCTTGTGAATAAACCCCGTAAGGGTGGGCTCTACATCTATAATGGCAAAAAAATTATCTACTGATGAAGACTCTTAGTACCAGAGTAGGCAAAAGGAGTGGTAATTGTAACTTTGCGACTTAAAAAGCAGAATATGACAATCAGAAATTTATTGATATTTATGACGATAGCATCAAGTGCGATGGGAAATGCCCAGACGATGGGCATTAAAGTGGAGAATATGGATAGGAATGTTCAACCAGGGACGGATTTCTATCAGTACGCTTGTGGCGAATGGATGAGGAAGAACCCACTTCCACCAGAATTCGCCAGTTATGGCAGTTTTGAGGTTATTGCGGAGGAGAACCAGAAGCGTATCCGAAAAATTGTGGAGGAATTATCTTCTCAACCGCAGGAGAAGGGCTCGTTAGGTCAGAAGATAGGCGACATTTATGCCATGAGAATGGATAGCGTGCGGCAGAATAAAGATGGTGTGACACCTGTGCTGGGTGATTTGAAACGCGTGGCAGATGTGAAAACCATTGATGAGCTCGTTTCACTCATCAATCAGATGAATGTTGAAGGTGTGGGATTTGGCGAACTGTGGGGATGTTACGTGGGTGCCGACATGATGGAATCGACGCAGAACATCTTGGAGATTTCACAGGGCGGCTATAGCATTGAGCGAGATTACTATGTAAAGGATGATGAGGCGAACAAGAAAATTCTGGAAGCTTACAAAAAGCACATTGTCAAGATGTTCCAATTGGTGGGCGAGGAGCCTGTTGCCGCTCAACGGAAGATGGAAAATGTCTTGCAAGTGGAGATGCGTATGGCAAAGGCTGGACGTGATCGTGTAGCACTGCGCGACCCTGCCTCAAACTATCACAAGATGCCCTTCGCTGAATTCCTAAAGGAGTATGAAGGTTTTGATTGGAAGACTTACTTTGACGTGCAGGGTCTTACTGACATTGACTCGCTGTCGGTGGGTCAACCTGAGGCTGTGAAGGAGGCGCTCGCGGTACTGAAGGATACCCCCATAGAGGTACTGAAGGACTATTTCCAGTGGCAGATTTTGGATACAGCTGGTGCCATGCTGGGCGATGAGGTATATGAGGAGGTCTTTGACTTCAATGGGCGCATCCTGACAGGAGCTAAGGAACCCCGCCCGCGATGGAAAAGGAGTGTCAGTGCTGTCAACGGCATCCTTGGTGAGGCTGTCGGACAGATTTACGTGGAAAAATATTTCCCTCCCGCCAATAAGGCTCGCATGGAGCAACTCATCAAGAATTTGCAAATTGCTCTTGGCGAACGTATTGATGCTCAGGAGTGGATGAGTGAATCGACCAAAAAGGCAGCCCATGAGAAGTTGGATGCCTTCTACGTGAAGGTCGGCTATCCAAACAAGTGGCGAGATTATTCCAAAATGAACATTGACCCGCAGAAGTCCCTCTATGAGAACATGAAGGAGGTGGCAAAGTGGGCGCATGCCGATATGCTCAGTCGCAAGTGGAAGAAGCCTGTTGACCGTGATGAATGGTTGATGAATCCGCAGACGGTCAATGCCTATTATAATCCGACGACCAATGAGATTTGCTTCCCTGCCGGTATCTTGCAGTATCCCTTCTTTGACATGGAGGCAGACGATGCTTTCAACTACGGAGCCATAGGTGTAGTTATCGGTCATGAGATGTCACACGGTTTTGACGATCAAGGTCGTCAGTTCGACAAGGATGGTAACTTCCGTGATTGGTGGGCTGATGGTGATGGGGATAAGTACAAGGAACGTGCTCAAGTTATCAAGGACTTCTTCTCAACCATCAAGGTGTTGCCCGACCTCAATGCCAACGGTGAACTCTGCTGTGGTGAGAATCTGGGCGATCACGGAGGGCTGAAGTTCGCCTATACTGCTTTTAAGAATGCGACTAAAGACCATCCGCTTCCAGTGAAGAATGGTTTTACGCCCGAACAGCGTTTCTTCCTTGCCTATGCAGGGGTGTGGGCGGAGAACATCACGGAGGAGGCTATCCGCAACCAAACGACTTCCGATCCACATTCGTTGGGTAAGTGGCGTGTGAATGGGGCTTTACCATTGATAGATGCTTGGTACGATGCATTCGGCATTACTGAGAGGGATCCGATGTTTGTTCCCAAAGACAAGCGCGTGAAGATTTGGTGATAACATTTTTTAGGATAAAAGAGGGAAAAATTCGCATGAAAAGAACTTTTTCCCTCTTCTTTTATGCTTTTTTAAGAAGAAAATTAAAAAAAAGTGCCATGAAGTGAACAACGTATTGAAATAATCAGTAACTTTGGAACATTAAAACTAAATCTTTTATTACAAACCTGATTAAACATTATTACAAACCTAAATTAAATAAAGACGATGCTTATGAAAAAGTTATTCTTCCTGTTCATCATGTTGGCGACGGGCATTTACACCCAAGCGCAACAGTTGGATGTCTGTACTAAACCATACGGCGATGACGGCAGTGAGATTACGGTCATCAAGCCGACAGTTGCCAATTTCATCCAGTTGCTTTCTTTGACAGAAGACCAGTTCAAGGCCGTCATGGAGGCGAATAAGTACAGCACCCAAATGCCCAGAGGCAATTTCATCACTTATTGGAATGGCAGTCCTGACAATTTCCAATATGCCAAGTGTGTGAACTCGTATCTTTACAACAAGGAAGCGAAAGAAGTGCATTTCATGGTGAGCAACGACATGATTTATCCTCAGGGTTCAGTCATGCAGCTCTACCGCGACTTGCGTCCTTATCAAGTAAGAGAGCCAAGACCTGGTTTGGGCCCTGGTCCACAAGGTTTCGGCCCACAGAATCGTTCTCAGAATGGTCAGCCGAATGTTCCTCAGCAAGGCAATGCCCAGTCTGGTAATGTCCCTCAGAATGGTCAGCAGGTTACACCTCCAGGCCCTGGACGTCCAGGCGCTCCTGGTCAAGGCTTCGGCAGAGGACGTCGCGGCGGTAACAGAGGTGGATTCGGACGCGGTTTGGGCCGT
>CADCQH010000194.1 GCA_902803605.1 uncultured Bacteroidales bacterium
GCTGCTACGCATTGATACAGACGAAACCCTCCTGCATCGGCTGATTGAATACCACAAGAAGCATCTTGCTCAGACTGCCTATCGTGGACCGGTTGGCATCGACATGCTCAAGACAGCCGATGGACATATTCATCCCTGTCTTGAGATAAACTTTCGTATGAATATGGGCATTCTCGCCCTGCTGTTATATGAGCGAGATGGGGCTGGATGCACGAAACAATTAACTCCTCTCAATCCCAATGGCTTTGAGGCATTGGTGGAGAGGAGTAAACTGATGATTGTTTATCGTAGGCAATAATTATTTCTTTTTCTTCTTGGCTTTCTTGCCTGTCGCAGATTTCTTGGTGCCCACAGGATTGATGAGTTGGGGCACGTTGATGTGCTTAGGCAGTTCGACGGTGGGCTTCTCCTCCTGAAGGGCTGGACTCTCGTTTCCTAAACGGTCGATGGCTGTGACGGCATAGTGGCGCACCTTCTGTGCCCGTGCATTGAGCGTCCATTGGGTGTCGCGCACACGTGTGGCAAGAAGGTTCTCCGCCTTGGTCACATCGACAGGATAGACGTTGGAGCCATAGACGTTATAGAGAATCCCTCCAGCCCTCGACGGGGGAGCCTGCCAATGGAGGACGCCCTCCTTATATATAATATACGTAGGAGCGTTAGGTGCGATGGTGTCGCCCATCCAGGTCATGCGTGCCGTGAGGGCAGGATAGGGGAAGAACTCGTTGCAAGTGGCGTCGTAGATGCCCTTGCAGTTCTTGGTCAGGAACTCTCCACGATAGAAGGCGATGCCGCCAATGCCGCTATTGCGGGCGGTGTGCATCTCGGCTCTGACCTCGTTCAGCGTCCAGCGTCCCTCGCGAGGGTCGAGGAAGTAGATGCCGAGTCCAGGGCAGATGGGGTGTTCGTTGGCGTTCTCAGCCCATTGGAAAAGGAAAGGGTAGTAGTTGTTGCCCGTAAAGTACATCATGGGGAAGAGCATGTCCTGCAGGTCTTCCCTCAACCAGGCGACGGGGTCTTGCCACACTGCGCTGTAGGCATTCCATCCGCCAGCGCTATAACGGCTTGTGTCTTTGTATTTTCCGATGGGCGAACTGCTGAGTTTCACCCAGGGCTTGATAGGCTTGACCACGTCATGTACGCGGCGGACAATGCGTGTGATGTTCTCGCGCTTCCAGTCAGCCTTCGACAGAGACGACGCACGTGGATAGAGGTTCTCGTCGGAGAAGTTGTAGATGGACTCAGGATAGCGGATATAGTCGAGGGAGATGCCATCGACGTCGTAGTTCTCGACAATCTCCTTGCAGATGCTGGCAATGTAGTCGGCGGTCTCAGGCTTGCCTGGAATCATGAACATCTCGCCTCCCTTGGCTGTCTTCACCAGTTCGGGGTGCTTCCTTGTGAGTGATGCTGCACCATACTTCGCCTGACGTTCCGTGGTGCCGATGGGGATGCACACCACCCATGCATGCAGTTCCATGCCGCGCTTGTGACACTCGTCGATGCAGAAGGCGAGTGGGTCGTAGCCGGGCGACTGTCCAGCCTTGCCTGTGAGACTCAGTTCCCAAGGCTCGATTTTCGAGGGATAGAGGAGGGCGGCTCGGACACGAGTCTGGAAGATGACGGTGTTGATGTTGGCACGCTGGTAGTTGTCGAGAATGCGGATGAGTTCTTGCTTCTGACGCTCACGACTTGATGCGTCAGTGGCTTGGATGCGAGGCCAGTCAAGCCCCCCGATGGTGGTGAGCCAGACGGCACGGGTCTCTCGCAGCGGATGTTCTTTTTCGTAAAGATGCTCAGCACGTGCAGATGTGTCGTTTTGTGCCAGGAGAGTGGTAGTCATGAGGCCGAAAAACGCCCACATGAGGAGTGCTTTATGGAGATTAGTCATTATTAACATTAAATTTTTTGCAAAGGTACGGAATTTTCCTTACTTTTGCCGAACAATTGATTGAATAAAAACTAAAATGGTTACTTTTATAGCCTCTCTTTTGTTCCTTATTTTGGGATATATTCTCTATGGAGCATTTGTTAATAAGGTATTTGGTGCAGATTCTCAGCGTAAAACTCCCTGTTATACATCACAGGATGGCGTCGATTATATTCCGATGCCGACATGGAAAGTTTTCCTCATTCAGTTTCTGAATATTGCAGGTACAGGGCCTATCTTTGGTGCCATTCAGGGTATTCTGTTTGGTCCGGGTGCCTATCTGTGGATAGTTCTGGGATGCGTGCTGGGCGGAGCCGTTCACGACTATATGTCAGGTATGATCAGTTTGCGCAAGAATGGTGCCAGCCTTCCAGAGATAGTGGGCGATGAATTGGGATCGGCAGCCCGGCTTGCCCTTCGTGTCATGTCGCTTGTGCTGATGATTCTGGTGGGAGCAGTGTTTGTGACCACACCAGCCGGACTGCTTGCCAGCATGATTGGTGGTGAGAGCGTGTTGGGGCAGAACCTCTTCTGGGTCATCCTCATCTTTTTGTATTACCTGCTGGCCACCCTGCTGCCTATTGACAAGCTTATCGGACGGATTTACCCCATCTTTGGTGTGGCTCTCTTGCTGATGGCTGTGGGTCTGATGTATGGCATCTTTGTCAATGCAGGTGACATGCCTGAAATCACTGAGGCTTTCAGCAATCATCATCCTACCAGTACGATGCCTATCTTTCCTGGTCTGTGCATCACCATTGCCTGTGGTGCCGTGAGTGGTTTCCATGCCACCCAGAGCCCGATGATGGCACGATGCATGAAGAATGAGAAATATGGACGTCCCATCTTCTATGGTGCCATGATTACTGAGGGATTCGTCGCACTGATATGGGCTGCGGCAGCCATCAAGTTTGCAGATTCCTTTGATGTGACGAAGTATGGAATGACTGGCGATGAAACTCCTTATGCAAAGCTTTGGGCTCTGATGACTAATGGCGGAACGAGCAATCCCAATCCTGCCGTTCTTGTCAATCTCTTGTGTTCCACATGGCTTGGAAAGGTCGGAGCCGTGTTGGCTATCCTGGGTGTGGTGGCAGCGCCCATCACCAGCGGCGACACCGCTTTGCGTAGTGCCCGACTGATTGCTGCTGACTTTATGAAATACAAGCAGGACAAGATTTACAAGCGTCTCATTCTTTCTGTACCCATCTTCATTGTGAGCGGCGTGTTCTTGTTCATCAAATTTGACGTCTTGTGGCGCTACTTTGCATGGTTCAACCAGAGTCTGTCCGTCTTCACCTTATGGACCATCACGGTGTGGCTGACCAAACGCAGTGCCGTCGATGGTACGAAGAAGTATGCCTTCCTCGTTTCGCTGGTGCCAGCCTTATGGATGACCATCGTGTGCACCACCTACATACTCATCGCCCCCGAGGGCTTCCAGCTCCACCACTTTATCTCCTACCTGTTGGGTGGTCTCGTCACGTTGGGCGTGCTGGTTTGGTACATCATCTGGGCTAAGAAGCAGTTTGCACGATGAAGCGGTATATCTGGCAACCCCTCGCATTCCTGGTCGCAGGACTTGGATTCTACATCTATAACGGTGTCACCTGGAACACTTGGCTCACCTATCTGCCACACATCCTCGGCTATGCTGCCATCCTCGGTGCATTGGCATGGGCGCTCTATAAGAAAGAACAATATCAAAACAAATAATACACACAGATTATGAAGAAAATCGTTTTTACACTCCTCTTTGCCCTCATCGGTGTGGGCAGTGCATTCGCTCAGTTTGAAAAAGGCAAGTGGTATCTCGCAGCTACGACCAATGCCGCTGGTCTCTCCTACAACAAGAACGAGAAGATAGGTCTCAACCTCGGCATCAATGGCGGCTATATGTTCGAAGAGGCATGGATGCTCATTGCCGACATTGGCTTTGACTATCGCCATAAGGATCTTCAGTCTCTCTACGCAGGAATGAAGTGCCGCTACCTCATTGAGCAGAACGGACTTTTCCTTCAGGCTGGTGCCAAGTATGTGCATGGCGCCCCCAATTACAATGATTTGATGGTTACCCCCGAAATCGGCTATTGCTTTTTCCTCAATCGCCATCTCACCATCGAGCCATCGCTCTATTGCGACATCTCCACCAACGATTTCTCTGAGTACACCAAGGCTGGTGTGAAGATTGGTCTCGCATGGTATTTCGATACAGGCAAGAAGCCTTCCGACTACGTGAAAATTAGAAAGTAATCTGAACTAAGAGTGATTAACCCAGAGTGCGAGCTCTCAACTCTAAACCCTAAACTCTCATCTCTAAACTCTCATCTCTCAACCCTGAACTCTCATGTTAAGCGTTTCAGAACTCAACGATAGACTCATTGACCTCGCCTTTGCCGAAGACATTGGCGACGGTGACCACACAACCCTTTGCTGCATTCCTGCTGATGCCTACGGCGAGAGCAAGCTCCTCATCAAGGAAGAGGGCATCTTCGCCGGCGTGGAGATAGCCAAGGAAGTGTTCCGCCGATTCGACCCCACGATGCAGGTCGAAGTATATATTGAGGACGGTGCCCATGTGAAGCCTAGCGACATCGTCATGTCCGTCAAGGGCAAAGAGCAGAGTCTCCTTCAGACAGAACGTCTCATGCTCAACATCCTGCAGCGCATGAGCGGCATCGCCACCATGACCCACAAGTATCAGCAGGCTCTCATTGACGCAGGCACCAAGACTCGTGTGCTCGACACTCGCAAGACCACGCCTGGTATGCGTATGCTGGAGAAGGAAGCCGTGAAGATTGGTGGCGGCATGAACCACCGCATCGGTCTCTTCGACATGATTCTCTTAAAGGACAACCACATCGACTTTTGCGGAGGTGTTCACAACGCCATCTCCCGTGCCAAGCAATACTGCAAGGACCACGGAAAAGACCTCAAGATTGAATGTGAGGTGCGCAACTTCAAGGAACTCGATGAAGCTCTTGCCGAAGGGTGCGACCGCATCATGTTCGAC
>CADCQH010000195.1 GCA_902803605.1 uncultured Bacteroidales bacterium
CGATCCGACCAAATTCGCCTAATCCAACCGTCAATCCGACCGTTTTGGCATCATCCGACCGAAATCCGACCGTTTTAATGGCATTCACCAGTCCATCCGACCAAAAATAGTTTAAATAATGAGATAAAACAATTTAATTATGATATTTGGAAAGAAAATAAAAGAGCTCAGAGAAGAGCGAGGATTGCTGCAACGACAACTGTCTGCAGCATTAGAGATTGATACACCTATGTATAGTAAAATAGAACGTGGGGAAAGAAAAGCAAAACGTAGTCAGATTCCAATCATGGCTAGCCTTTTCGAAGTGGATGAAAAAGAACTCCTCACCATCTGGTTAGCAGACAAAGTTCTTGACACTGTAGAAGATGCAAGTGAGGTGAAAAATGATGCTATCGCTTACGTTCAAAACGAAATCGAGAATGGATAGCGGCATTTATATTAGGGCAGATTATTCAAGAGAGCGTGCTACTCTTGCTCAATTCAAATCTTCATCTATGCAAGTACCGACACACCGAATGTCGGAGACTATGACGGAGAGTTGTCGGAGATGAAACTTACTGAGTGTCTGATGAAGATGCTAAATTCTGCAAAGTAATTTCCGACAATAATTGTCAAACATATGTCGGAGATCCAACGTGATATGTAATGCGATATTTCTGATTTACAGTTGGCCATTTGATTAAAGTACGAAAGCAAAGATAATAATGGTGGTATGTCAGAGAGAAACTCCAACAAAGTAGTTATTCATATTGTAAACGTAATTTGATTATTAATATGCTGGGACAAATTCGTATGAACGTCTCTCGTGTGGTAGATGCTTTGATGTTTCGTCTTTACCACAAGTCATATAATGATTTTATCCTTCTGATAGCTCGTGGACAAATCATCCCGGGATTAGAAAGAGTAAGTCCTTCACATAGTAATTATTCTCTTGATTATATGTTGGATGAACATTATGACGAAACTCGTGAGAAGTTTTATGTTGAATATCTCAATTCAAAATATAAGAAAGATGGATTTGACTATCGCACAGATGATGGATTCTTCTGTTTGAACATAGAGTTAATGATTTATTGTCATATATGGGAGTCTTCTCTGTTTTTGAAATCTCTTAAGCACATCACAGATTTGCTCACAGGTCAAGAATACGATTGGGGGCTAGAATTGCCAGATATGAAAATCAAACCCTTCATTAAGGATTCTATCATTAAACCTTTGGTGGATATAGAAGATGAATTTGGTCAACTACTGAAAAAAGCATATAGCCCTAATCTTAGAAATAGTTTTGCTCACTCTTTGTATCGTATTGATATGGAACAAAGAAAAATATATCTGTATATTAAAAGATTAGACGAAGAGGATTGTGTGGGGATGACTATTTCTTTTGAAGAATTCCAAGAGCGATTTCTATATTCTATCAATCTTTGTTACCTTTTAAGATTGTCAATCAATCATCAAAGAGAAATGGCAGCCAATTCGCATGGTGGTGCCATCACTAAAGCATTCAAAGTACCATCAGGTAGGATAATGCAGATATTTGCTGATTACAAGGAGATAAAAGGGAAAAGATACCCCATTTTTTCAGGGGTTTTAATTAAGGAAGGAGTACAAAGATTTAAAGTCAGTGATTGGGTGAAATTTGAAGGTATACAAACTCCTATTGAAGTGGTTGCGGTTAAAGATACAGAAACAGAGCAGTTTGTAAAACTTAAAGGAGCAAGAAAAATGTGCTGTAGCACGATGCTGGAAATGGCAGATTCACAAGATGAGATAGATTATAATTGTAAGGATTATCAAATAATAAGGCGATATCTGAGTTGACATTTGAATTTAATGTTGCAAAAAGTTAAATATGTTAAAACCTTGTCCTTCCTTGTCCTCTATAGAATCCACTCAATCACTTTTCTACCGTTTTAATCAATAATCGCTGGCACACAATAAGTTGCAAATACGCAGGTTGTAACTACCAGTTTCTCGTAATAAAACCCATAGTTAGTCGTAATGAAACTTTGGCTTTGGACAAAAACACTTGTCGAATCCTTTTCGGCGTGTTTTTCCTCATGTCGTCTGTAATAAATAGGAGTAAAATTGGTGGAATGAAGAAAACATTGTATCTTTGCAAATGAAAAGAATATTTGTTGTGTAGTCACTACATATTTACTAAAGTATTGCTAATTGACTAATCAGTAAACATTTGTTTTAATTCGTTTTCATTGAACTCACTAAAATACTATTCTTACCTATGAGACAGTTTGTGCTTTTCATCCTGGCCTTGACGATGTGTCAGGTTACCAATGCTAAAGATGTGTTTGTGAACACACCTAAAACAACGCTGATGCTCTCTGTGAACGAGGGTCAGTCACCACGTATCCAATATTATGGTTCTCGTATCAAGCCTGAACAGGCGCATGAGGTGTATGATGCCTCAGGTCTGAATGGGGATGCTTATCCTGCCTTTGGTCGTAACAGCTTTGACGAGACAGCCCTGAGTGTGACACATGCTGACGGCAACATGACCACAGAACTGGTGGTGACGGGCTGCGAGCAAAAAGGCAATGAGACCATCGTTTCGCTGAAGGACAAGAAGTATGATTTCTTTGTGGATTTGTATTACAGAACTGACGGCAAGAGCGATGTGATTGTGACGTGGACGGTGATTCGCAATGGTGAGAAGAAGCCAGTCAAGATGGAGCAATATGCCAGTGGGGTGATGCCGTTCCGTCAGGAAGGTGCCTGGCTTACTCACTTTCATGGAGCGTGGGGTCAGGAGGCTGGCATGACAGAGGAACCGCTGACGGCTGGCTTGAAGACTATCGTGAATCACGACGGGGTGAGAACGGCGATGGATGACCGTGCGGAGGTGATGATTTCGTTGGATGGCAAGCCCCAGGAGAACTGCGGACGTGTGGTGGGCGCTGCGCTCTGTTGGACGGGCAACTACAAACTGCGCATCGAGACACGTGGCAAGAACAGGCACACTTTGCTGGCTGGCATAGATGATTTGCATACAGCCTATACGCTCAAGGTTGGCGAGACCTTCACGACACCTGAACTGGCATTGACTTTCAGCGATGAGGGCAAGGGTGGTGTGAGCAGGGCTTTCCACCGCTGGGGTCGTAACGGACAGCTGCACAACGGACAGGCTCTGCGCGAGATTCTGCTGAATTCGTGGGAGGGTGTCTATATGAACGTGAATCAGGAGGTGTGTGAGCAGATGATGGATGGCATCAAGGAACTGGGTGGTGAACTGTTTGTGGTGGATGATGGCTGGTTTGGCCGTAAGTATCGCCGCACGGATGACACGCAGGGTTTGGGTGACTGGATGACAGATACGCAGAAACTGCCCAACGGGATTCCTGCCTTGGTGAAAGCCGCTGAGAATCGTGGCTTGAAGTTCGGCATCTGGATTGAACCTGAAATGACCAACAGCAAGAGCGAACTCTTTGAGGCGCATCCTGATTGGGTGGTGGCACACCCTACCCGTGAACTGTCGAAGGGACGTGGAGGTACACAGTTGGTGCTCGACCTGTCGAACCCTAAAGTGCAAGATTTCGTGGTGGGCATCGTGGACAATCTTGTGAAGGAGAATCCAACACTGCATTATATCAAGTGGGATTGCAATATGTCGATGCAGAACTTTGGCAGCAGCTATCTGACAGCCGACAAGCAGAGTCACCTCTTCGTTGAGTATCATTTGGGTCTTCGCAATGCGTTGGAGCGTATTCGAAAAGCACATCCAGATCTTGTCATCCAACTCTGTTCGAGTGGTGGTGGACGTGTGAACTGGGGCGCTCTGCCGTATTTCGATGAGTTCTGGGTGAGTGACGACACAGATGCCCAGCAGCGGCTTTTCATCCAGTGGGGTACGAGCCACTTCTTCCCTCCGATGGCGATGGCTCAGCATGTGAGTGCCTCGCCTAACCACCAGACGGGACGTGTGATTCCGTTGAAGTTCCGCTTTGACGTGGCGATGACGGGACGCTTGGGCATGGAGATGAAGCCCAGTGACCTGAATGAGCAGGAGCGTGCCTATGCAAAGAGGGCGGTGGCTTTCTATAAGGAGATTCGTCCCCTTGTGCAGATGGGCGACCTCTACCGTTTGCTTTCGCCATACGAGAATCAGGGCTTCTGCAGTGAGATGTTTGTGAGTGAGGACAAGAGCGAGGCTGTGTTCTTCTGTTATAAGTTTGAGAACTACATCGGTCTGGAGGCTCCCCGATGGCACATGGCTGGTCTTGACCCTCATGCCACTTATCGCCTCAACGAGTTTGAAGGGACAGATAGAAGGCGCAGTTTTGAAGGCAAGACCTTCTCAGGTAAGTTCCTGATGGAAACGGGTATCGAAGCGGCAATGAACGGACAGTTCGCCAGCCGTGTGATTCGTTTGACGAGAGTTCAATAAGGTTGTACAAACACATAAAAATGGCTGAATATATGCAAAGAAAATCTGTTTATATAGCTTTGATGTGGGTGGCATCGATGGTTGTCCACGCACAAGAGTATAAGATTCCTGTGTTGGAGAAGGATGAGCCAATGGCAAGGGGGCAGTTCACACCTGATTGGGAGTCGTTGAAAGCGTATGAGGTGCCGGAATGGTTCCGTGATGCCAAGTTCGGCATCTGGGCGCATTGGGGACCTCAATGTGTGGAGGGCAGTGGTGACTGGATGGCTCGCAAGATGTATATAGAGGGAGAGTATCAATATAATTATCATTGCGAGCACTATGGACACCCATCGGAAGTGGGGTTCAAGGACATCCTGCCTCTCTTTAAGGCGGAAAACTGGACACCAGATGAGTTGGTGAGATTTTATAAGGAGGAGTGTGGCGCGCAGTATTTCTTTGCCCTCGGCAATCACCACGACAACTTTGACTTGTGGAACTCGAAATATCAGGAGTGGAACTCGCAGAACATCGGTCCTCATAAGGATATTCTGGAGGGTTGGTCAAAGGCAGCCAAGAAGGCAGGACTTCCTTTTGGCATCTCGTTTCATGCCGACCACGCATGGACATGGTATGAACCTTCACGCCGTTTTGACCTGAAGGGTGAAAAGCGAGGTGTGAAATATGATGGCTGGCTGACGAAGGAGGATGGCTACAAACTGAATGCTGATGGTACGGAGAAGTGGTGGAAGGGGCTTGACCCTCAGAAGTTGTATCAGCAGAACCACGATTTCAGCGACAAAACATGGGATAATGGTGCCATTCATCGTCAATGGGGGTGGCAGAATGGTGCTGCACAACCTTCGCAGGAGTTTGTCACCAACTTCTACAACCGCACACTCGATGCCATCAACCGCTATAATCCAGACCTCATCTATTTCGACGTGACG
Organism: uncultured Bacteroidales bacterium; assembly: GCA_902803605.1. Lineage (GTDB taxonomy): Bacteria > Bacteroidota > Bacteroidia > Bacteroidales > Bacteroidaceae > Minthosoma. Next base: position 5,332 of record CADCQH010000195.1, read on the forward strand.
GTACTGCCTTTCTATCCCATCAGCGATGCGGGTTTGAAGATTACGGCTCACATGTATAACCACAGTGCTGCCACCCATCATGGCAAGAATCAGGCAGTGGTGTTTGGCAAGATACTGGAGGAGGATATGAAGGATGCCCTTGTGTGGGATGTGGAGCGTGGTGCGCCCAACAAGATTATGGAGCGTCCTTGGCAGTGTTGCAACTGTCTGGGTGACTGGCACTATAATCAGGGTGTGTATGAACGGAATGGCTACAAGAGTGCGCACACGGTGGCCAAATTGCTTGTCGATATTGTCAGCAAGAATGGCAATATGCTCCTGTCTGTCCCTCTTCGTGCGGATGGCACTCCTGACGAGAAGGAACTTGCCATCATGAAGGAGTTTGGTGCATGGATGAAGGTGAACAGCGAAAGCATTGTGAAGACTCGTCCTTGGAAGGTGTTTGGTGAAGGGCCTATCGCCAATGCTGACATCAAAATTAACGACCAGGGGTTCAACGATGGACAATACACGAATGCGGGTGCCAACGAAATCCGTTTTACTCAAACTGAGAAGAATCTCTACGTGACGGCACTTGCATGGCCTGAGAATCACACCATCACCGTCAAATCATTGGCAGAAGGTTCGAGTCTCTATCCTCATTCCATCAAATCGGTGGAACTGCTGGGGTATGGTAAGGTGAAATTTGAACGCACGCCAGAAGCGCTTGTCATCACGTTGCCTGAAAAGATGAATAATATGATGCCTGTGGTGAGAATCAGGAAACAATGAAGAATGAAAGAATGAGAGAATGAAAGAATGAGAAAATGAAAGAATGAGAAAATGAAAGAATGAGAAAATGAGAAGAGGATGTGCCACTTTGATGTGACGCATCCTCTTTTGTATGTGTGTGCTTATCTGTTTAGAAGATGAGCTGTGCGAAGTTGTAGAGTCCGTACTTCCAAACGACAAAGTCGTGCTTGCCTTCTGGGTACTTAATGAGGGTGCAGGGGATGCCCTTTTCATCGCAGAATGCCTTCAGCTGGGTGCTGTTGAACAGCAGGCCGTCTGCTCCACCGCATACCATCCAGAGGAGCTTGTTTTCCTTCTTCACCTTCTCCACATCAGGAATGAGCTGGGCAGCACGCATGGTGTTGGGTGCTGATGAGAAGCCGCCTACATAGGCAAACTTGTCGAGGTTGCCAAGTCCGAAGTTGAGTGACTGGCCACCACCCATTGACAGACCTGCGATGGCACGGTGGTCTTTGTCGGTATATACGCTGAAGTTCTTCTCGATGTAGGGGATGAGGCTTCCGATAAGGTCTTTGTCAAATTCTCCGAAAGCTGGTGCAGAACC
>CADCQH010000196.1 GCA_902803605.1 uncultured Bacteroidales bacterium
GACCTCAAAGTAGCGCCTCTCTGCGCTGAGAGGCATCATCCTGACCTCAAAGTAGCGCCTCTCTGCGCTGAGAGGCATCATCCTGACCTCAAAGTAGCGCCTCTCTGCGCTCCCATTCGCCAATGGAAATCAAACCGATGCAAATATACAGAAAAAATCCACACGACGACACACATCGCATGGATTTTTATAAAAATTTAATACATCCGTCGTCCTCGCAAGTGGCTTGCGAGACCGCCAGAGCGTTTTTTCACGCTCGCAAGCGGCTTGCGAGACTGCCGAGGGGGTCTTTTCTGTCTTTAGTCCTCAATTATTATTAGGATCATACGCCAATGTGAATACTATCGATTCTATCCTATCGATGGCAAGATGATAATCAGTATTGGTATAATAACCTGGCTTGATGGTGACTTTGGAGGATTGGAACGGATGGCAAATCCACGTATTATTAAGTGGGTGCCATCCAGAGGAATCAAAATGAGCATTGAGAGCTTCTTCTTCAGTCTTGAAAATCATTTTTATTTCCACGAACTTCTTGCCTTTCGGGGCTTCAAAGGTGAAGGACGTTCCACTTGCATCAGGACCATTAGCCATCAGATATACAAGGCCATCATAAAAATCCATCATGGCATTTTTGCCGGAGAGCTTCACGCCATTATTGGGGGAGTAATCATCAAAATCACCGGAAGGCAGGCCCTCTCCTGACTTCCAGTTCCACACCTCATAATCTCCATTTACGCCGATAGTGCAAGTTGGCTTGGTTCCGTTTATGTCCACATTTTTCACAACGAGTCCGTCGGGGGTTGCCAACACGGGCATCGACTTGTCGTCGAAGAAGTAGAAGTTGTAGTCGTTGTCATGATTGTTATCATTAGGGTCGTGATAAATCACCTTGATGACATAATAGGCTCCGTCCTCTGCCTCGGTGACTTTTCCACTGTCATCGATATTGGCACGCACCAATGTGCCCGTCTTGGCGCGTGGGAAATATCCCCATTGGGTATCGCCTACATAGACTTTCCATTCTTGTGTGAGGCGAATGGGGTCGCCCACCTTGATGACATCGGACGGTCTGAACGTGGTGAAGCCCTTCTTCATCTTCACGGTGCGGGTGTAGTACTTGCCGTGAGTGAAATAGACGGAAGCCTCCGGGGCGTATTCCTTCGCGTAGATGTAGTTATTGTTATCCGCATCGGTGGCGGTCAGGACGAGGTGTGAATGCTTGTCCTCCTTGTTAAGTCCGCTGATGGCGACATAGAGCTCGTTGGTGGCATCGTCAGGAGTGATGGTGAGTGGCGCCCCGCTGATAAACGAGGGGGTCTCATTGCTCTGGCTGGAGAGATTCAGCGCCTCGTCCGTGACGGTCAGCGACCTGACCTTGAGGGGATTGCCCTGGGCATCCAGCAGCGTGAACTTCACGATGGCCTGCTTTGATTCCAAGGTGAGACTCGGCACGTTGACCTGAGTGCCATGGATGGTGAAGCCGTTTGGAGCGCTATTTTCGTCGTAAGGCTGGACTACACCCTCTGCAAAGTCTTGGTTCTCCGCGATGGAAGCCAGCGTACCGTTCTGGCTGGTGTATCTGCCGCTACGATCCCTGGCGTGCAGGTAGAAATACAAAGCCTCGCCAGCCAAGGGTGCAACTTCGAGCGTACCGGTGAGCGTGGTCGTGATGCCATCGCTTGCTGCGGCTGTGAGCGTGCCGAGGAGCGTTTCCCCGTTTTGGTTCTGATAGACCTCAACAATCTCGCCCTCGGTCCAATAGGCATCGACGGACGTTCCGTCAGTGCCCAACTTCAGTGCGCGGGTGTCAGCGTCGCCCTTGGTGACCTGCACGGTCATGGTGTACTTGCCGGTGGGTTTCACGCTCTGCTGCTCAGCCACCGCGTCGTTGTCGCTGGAGCATGACGCAAATCCGAACGAGAGGGCTGCGGCCATGACCAGCCAGCCCGATGTCTTCCATAATCCTTTCATGATGGTCTGCATTGTCGTCTTGTTGCATTGTGTCGTGTTGAACTTATTGCCACGTGTCATCATCTCCAAAACTATAGCTCTGGCGTGAAGATTGTACACTTGCATTCGGGTTACTTGCGGTCAGCATCTGCAGACGATGCTGAATCCTGGCTACACGTGTCGCCGGCTTCTGATAAGCTTTCTTGTTCATGATGAATAGTGAACTGATAATAAATATAATATTGTATATGATTTGTTCTTTAATTTACGGCGGCAAAGTTACGCATACTTTTCATAACGACCAAATTGTAGGGCGGAAAAAACAATATATGTCAATAAAGGGCAAGAACGGACAGGAATAGTGGGACAAGAAGCTGTGGATTTTAGTGATATGGGTGGAGAAGGTAACATAAATGCAAGTTTGTGTCTCGCGATTTGAAAGTTTTGTTGGGAATTATTTGTACCTTTGCAGCCAAATACTGCATCTTTTCCATTACTCGGAAATCTAAAACTTACCAACAATATGAAAAAGCCTTTATCAAGTCTCCTGCTGTGCTGTATGCTGGCATGGGGAGCAAATGCGCAGACACTGCCGTATCAGAATCCGAATCTTAGTGCGAACGAACGTGCTAAAGACCTTTGTGGTCGGTTGACGTTAGAAGAAAAAGCCCAGCTGATGCTGGACGAAAGTCCCGCCATCCCCCGCCTGGGCATCAAGAAGTTCTTCTGGTGGAGCGAAGCCCTGCATGGTGCTGCCAACCAGGGCAACGTGACGGTGTTTCCTGAGCCCATCGGCATGGCTGCATCGTGGAATCCCGACCTGCTCTTCAAGGTGTTTGACGCGACAAGTACGGAGTTCCGTGCCCAGTACAACAAGCGCATGATTCAGGAAGGCGGGGAGGATGAGAAGTTCCACAGCCTCAGCGTCTGGACGCCCAATGTGAACATCTTCCGTGACCCGCGCTGGGGACGTGGACAGGAGACCTATGGCGAGGATCCCTATCTGACCAGCGTGATGGGCACGCAGGTGGTGAAGGGTCTGCAAGGTCCCGAGACTGCCAAGTACAGGAAGCTGTGGGCCTGTGCCAAGCATTATGCCGTTCACAGCGGTCCTGAATACACCCGTCACACTGCCAACCTGACCGATGTCTCCCCACGTGACATGTGGGAAACCTACATGCCTGCCTTCAAGACTCTGGTGCAGGATGCGAAGGTGAGGGAGGTGATGTGTGCCTACCAGCGCCTGGATGACGACCCGTGTTGTGGCAGCACCCGTCTGCTGCAGCAGATTCTGCGTGACGAATGGGGATTCCAATATCTGGTGGTGAGCGACTGCGGAGCCATCAGCGACTTCTACGAGTCACATAAGTCTTCGTCTGATGCCACCCACGCATCGGCCAAGGCAACCGTGGCGGGAACCGACGTGGAGTGTGGCTATGGCTATGCCTACAGAAGCATTCCCGAGGCCGTGAAGCGTGGCTTCATCACAGAGGCAGAAGTGGACAAGCATGTCATCCGCCTGCTGGAAGGTCGTTTCGACTTGGGTGAGATGGATGACCCATCGCTGGTGGAGTGGTCCAAGATTCCTTATTCAGCGATGGACTCAAAGGAACACCGTCAGATTTCGCTGGACATGGCTCGCCAGACGTTGGTGCTCCTGCAGAACAAGGGCAATGTGCTGCCGCTGCAGAAAGGCAAGGAGAAGATTGCCGTGATAGGCCCCAATGCTGACGACGAACCCTTGATGTGGGGTAACTACAACGGTACGCCAAACCGCACGGTGACCATCCTCGACGGCATCAAGACCAAGCAGAAGAACCTGCTGTATCTGGCAGGCTGCGACCGTACCTACGACAAGGTGATGGATTGCCTCATGGCCACGAACTGCCAGATAGACGGCAAGAAGGGCCTGAAGGGAACGTTCTGGAACAACACTGAGATGTCTGGCAAGCCTGTGACGACGGAATATTATACGACTCCACTGGCTGTGACGACTGCAGGTATGCACAACTTTGCCCCAGGCGTGAACTTGGAAGATTTCTCTGCCAAGTACGAGACCGTCTTCACACCCAAGGAGGCTGGCGAATATGTCGTGAACATGGAGTCGGTCAGCGACTTCGAACTCTATATCAATGGAGAACGTAAGGTGAGACAGCACACCTGGCGCACCACTCCCACCCGTACCGCCATTCAAGCCGAGGCCGGCAAGTCATATAAGATTGAGGTGCGTTTCAAACATGTGAAGACTTGGGGAGCCAACATGAAAATCAACATCGCCAAAGAACTTCCGATTGACTATGCGAAGGTGATTGAACAATTGAAGGGCATCGACAAGGTGGTCTTCGTAGGTGGCATCGCCGCTGCCCTCGAAGGGGAAGAAATGCCTGTGGACATCGATGGCTTCAAGGGAGGCGACCGTACCCACATCGAACTGCCCAAGGTGCAGCGTGACTTCCTCAAGGCCTTGAAGGATGCAGGCAAGACCGTCATCTTTGTCAACTGCTCTGGTTCTGCCATCGCTTTCCAGCCAGAGACAGCGTCTTGCGATGCCATCCTGCAGGTGTGGTATCCCGGTCAGGAAGGTGGTTTTGCAGTGGCTGACGTCCTCTTTGGTGATGTGAACCCCAGCGGGAAACTGCCAGTCACCTTCTATAAGACCTCCGCTCAGTTGCCTGATTACGAAGACTATTCCATGAAGGGTCGCACCTACCGCTATTTCAACGACCCACTCTTCGCCTTCGGCTATGGATTGAGTTATACGACCTTTGAGGTGAAGAACGGCAAGATAGACAAGAAGGGCAAGAACTACGAGTTGTCTGTCGATGTAGCCAACACAGGCAAGCGTGACGGTACAGAGGTGGTACAGGTGTATATCCGTGACCTCTCTGACCCAGACGGTCCGCTGAAGTCACTCCGCGCTTTCCAACGTGTAAATGTGAAGGCAGGACAGACGGCAAAGGCCACCTTTGAGCTGACGCCCAAGTCGTTTGAGTTCTTTGACCCTAACATCAATACAGTCCATCCCAAGACAGGAGACTTTGAAATCCTTTATGGCAACAGTTCACAAGATAAAGATCTGAAGAAACTGACATTGACTGTGAAGTGATTTGGATTGAGAGTTTAGAGTTTAGGGTTTAGAGTTTAGAGTTTAGAGCTTAGAGTTTAGAGTTTAGAGTTTAGAGTAATTAGAAATGATATGAAAAGGATATTGTTATTGTTCGTTTTTAGTTTTTCATTATTAGGTTCCTTAATGGCACAGACGGCTGAATACCAGCAGGTGTGGAGTGCCGACAAGGGGAATGGGACGTATGTCAACCCTGTCATCAATGGTGATTTTCCAGACATAGATGTCGTGAGGGTTGGGGACACTTACTATATGGTGAGCACGACGATGTATCTGTTTCCTGGTGCCACCATCATGAAGTCGAAGGACTTGGTGAATTGGGAGTATTGCGCCAATCCATTAGCAAAGATTCTTGATAACGACGCTTACAATCTGCTGAACGGCAAGCACCACTATTCACAAGGCATGTGGGCTTCGTCACTCACCTATCACAATGGCAAATTCTACCTTTATTTCCCTTGCTCCACTTGGTCATCAGATTCACAAAGCATCCTCCTCACGGCTACAGATCCTGAAGGTGAATGGACAGATACCCGATTGTCAGAAGGCTTCCACGACCCAGGTTGGCTCTTTGATGATGGCGAGAATGGTGATGGCTATCTCTATATTGCCTGTGGCATCAATGACATCTGGATAAACAAGTTCAATGCCAGTACATTGACCAAAATATCCAGTACCAGAGCGCTTAGCGTAGGCGATATGGGGTTGGAGGGCACCCACATGTACCATATTGGCGATTACTATTACCTCTACTGCACTTACAATCATGGCGATGGCAAACGGTCTTATACCGCTTCGCAAACCATCTTCCGCTCCACGAATCCCATGGGGCCTTATGAAGAGTGCAGTTATCTGTTATTTGCCAACCAGAGCATCCATCAAGGCGCGCTGATAGAAACCCAGACAGGTGAATGGTGGACGCTCATCTTCAAGGATGCAGGTGCTATCGGACGTATTCCTTACCTGGAACCTGTCAAGTGGGTGAATGGATGGCCAATCATAGGCAACAATGGCAGGGATGTCTCGGAGAATGGTGCCGCATACAAAAAGCCAGATGTGGGGAATACCTACGAGAAAACGTACTTGCCCACCAACGACGCTTTTACAGACACCCAATTGGGTATGCAGTGGCAATGGAACCACAATCCAGATCATGGCGCTTGGTCATTGACGGAGCGACCAGGACATTTAAGGCTCTATACAGCCACAGTGACCAACGAACTGAATACGGCACGCAACTCATTAACACAACGCATATTGGGATTATCCCCCAACGGCACATCCTCCCAGAACTACAAGGCCTCGTATGGTACAGTGAAGGTGGATTTGTCTGGAATGCTGGAAGGGGATGTGGCAGGTCTGGCCGTATGGCAAAACCCTTATTCCTTCTTGGGTGTGAAGATGCAGAACGGCAAGAAGTATCTGTATAGCGAACGCTGCACTTTCAATGGTCAGCAACTGAAGAGAGAACAAGCATTGAAAGGTGCTGAGGTGACCTCTGATGTCATTTATTTGCGGGCTATGGTGAACTTTGGCACGGAGGAATGCAAGTATTATTATAGTTACAACAATACAACGTGGACATCAGCAGGTGTAACCATGAAAATGCGTTATACCCTTGACTACTTTGTCGGTCAGCGTTTCTACCTCTTCAACTATGCCACCAAGCAATTGGGCGGTTATGCAGACTTCGACTGGTTCACGACAGAGAAGACCTATAGCGAAGAGATGTTTGGCATTGAAGACCCAATGGCCGCAGTTCCTGATGAAGACAAGATGGTGGCATCACTAAGCGTTGAGAAGCAGAATCTGTCTGTCTTGGTTGGAGGTTTACAGCAATTGAAGGTGATGATGACCGCGCAGTCAGGCGTACAGCGCGATGTGACTTCAGCCTGCACTTATACGTTCAGCCAACCCGATATGGGAAAAGTCTTAGGTAGTCGTATCCAAGTGCTGCAAGAAGGAGAGACAGACGTCACAGCCACTTATAGAGATGAATTTGGGAATACACAAAGTACTACCTTCCATGTCACAGCCTCTTACTTCCCGTTGGTGAAAGATTTGTTCAATCCTTCCATTATCTCCAAAGGCACATTCATGGAATCGATAGGTAGTGTGAGCACAGGAAAGGATGGTTTGGCTGGTTGGCGATATACATCGGGCATCAATTTGTCGGCATACAAGTATCTGGTCATCCAATTCCGCCGTAAACCAACTTCATACCTAACTTTCCTTTTATACGACGAAAACAATCCGCAGGGAACCCCTTGCTCATATATACTGGACGTTAAACTGATGGACAATGAAAAGAAGTTTGCCATCAACCTAAAGGATTTGAAGAAGGACAATGGTCAGACACTCGACCTTTCCCACATCTATTTGGCTGGTTTCCGACTTCCTGAAAACAATTCCATCTATGTCGTAGACGTTTTCTTGAGTGAGGACGGTAAGGTTTCTACAGGCATTCTTCCGCTCCCCTCAAGTACGATTCATACAGAATCGCCTTACTTCGATTTACAGGGCAGACCTGTCGAGAATCCCACTCATGGCATTTACATTCATGAGGGGAAACAGGTGTATGTGCCATAATTGAAAGAAGATGTTCCATTACAGAAAGTGGAGACAAAAAAGAAATGGTAACTTTGCAGCGAATTATTAATCTAAAAAATCTTTTCCAGATATGAAATTAAGAAAACTGATTCAATGTTGTCTCGTTTGTGTGATCAGTACGGTAGCCACACCTGCTGATGCTCAGACAACGAGGAACGGTCTGCCTCCCTTGCATGTGGACGGCAAGTTCTTGAAAGACGAGCAGGGCAACAAGGTCGTATTGCACGGTCTGATGGACACGCCCAGCATGTGGTTCAACGGTGATTGGATCAACGGACAGCAGACGCCTTTCTGGCGGGGTGGGTACAATGACACGGGTGCCCAGAATTGCCTGAACTACTTCAGTGCCATTTTCGATGCCATCGCCAACAGCCAGAAGGGAACCAACTGCAAGCTGTTCCGTCTGCACCTCGACCCTGCCTGGACCAACAACAATGCTGCTTCATGGCCTGTGGACGACAGAGAGAAGGGAACGAACGAGGCCGACTTCAGCCATTATGACGGAAGCCGGTTGAACAAATACCTGACCAACTTGTACCTCCCCATTGCCCAGCGTGCCATCAAGCACGGCATGTATGTCATCATGCGTCCCCCTGGCGTATGTCCTGGCGACATCTATGTGGGTGGCAGTTACCAGAAGTATCTGCTGGACGTGTGGGACAAGGTCAGCAAGAACCTGGTCGTCCAGCGGTATTGCGGACAGATCAGTCTGGAACTGGCGAACGAGCCCGTGAGCGTGAAGCTCGCCAATGGTCAGAATTCAAAGCAGGCCCTGCACGACTTCTTCCAGCCCATCGTGGACAAGATCCGTGCGAACGGCTTCAAGGGCATCATCTGGGTGCCCGGCTCCGGTTGGCAGGCCAGTTATGCGGACTATGCCGAATACCCCATCACGGGCGAAAACATCGGCTATGCCGTACATGACTATAACGGATGGTATGGGTGTGATGACAAGAACCTGAGCGCAAAGGACGTGTCGAATGCCATCCAGCGGAAAATCCAGCAGTTCCACAATCAGGTGCCTGTGGTCGATACGAACCCTATCGTCATTACGGAGATTGACTGGAGCCCGTTCAAGCCCGGAACGGGTCACTACAACGAGCATGGGGATTGGGTGGAATCCAACTTTGGAACTTGGGCGACGGGACGCTCGTCGGTCTGGGGTGCCATCACCAAGGGGGTGTATGACCACTATGGCAACGTGTCCATGACCCTTTCGGGCTCGCACTGCTACATCGACATCAGGGGTAGCATCAACATGAGCAACAACGGCACCACTTTCTCTGCGAAAGAAACTATAATACCTGCCTTTAAGAAGGACATGGAACAAGGCGGTCTTGATCCATTCGATGGTTGCGGCGTAGCCTGCTTCCAGTGGTATGCCGATTATGCCAAGGTGAACTATGCTTCTGAGACCCGTTACCAGCCTCTGCAGGAATATCCAGAGAATCCTTTCGAATTCAGCCAGACATGGTTCAACCCATCCATCATCAAGCAGAGCACGGCGACACACGTGAGAGCGTCAACTTCTGCCACCTCCATACTGAACCTCAAGAAGAACGGCTTGTCGGGCTGGTCTTTTGAAGACGGCATCGACCTGTCGGGCTATCAGAAGATGGTGGTGACCCTGGTGCGCACACCCGGCAAGAACACGTTCATCCGTATCTATGACAGCGGAAGCCTCTTCGGCGACTATTGGCAATTTGACCTGGGAGGCCTGAAAGAGAAGGAGATTGACCTTCACGACATAAAGAAGGCGTCGGGCGAGCCGATTGACCCCAGCCATATCCGCTTTGTGGGCTTTAGCTCTGGTAGTGATAGTGATGATGATATCACGCTCTACGTGAGAGATGTCCAGCTCGTGAAGGAGGACACCGCCATTGAAACCATTCAATCGGATGCCGCTTCTGAGAAGGAATACTATCTCGACCTGATGGGCAGACCAGTGACCAATCCTACTCATGGTATCTATATCGTTAATGGCAAAAAAGTATTTATTCCATAAACCTAACTTGACAACGCAACAATAAGATGATGAAACGTCTATTTACTATCCTCCTGTGCACTTTGGCATGTGTATTGTCCACCCATGCCTACAAGAAACAGCGCTTGACCATTCAAGTGAATGGTGCCAATCGACAGATGGATGTCTTTACGCCAGGCAACAGCACCACCAATGTCACCAAAAACCTCCCTCTGATGATTGTCACGCATGGTATGAACCAGAGTGCAGGTTATCAAGAAGATTGTGACCACATGTATGAACTGATTGATAACGAGAAGTTCATCATTGCCTATCTGGAGGGCATCGATAAGTCATGGGACACAGGTGGCACCAGAGACCGCGACTTTGTGTTCCAGACAATAGACGAGATGTACACAAGGTTCAACATCAACAAGAACCGTGTCTATTGGTCGGGGTTCTCGATGGGCTCGGCACTGATATACCACTGCATGGCAGATGCGGTTGATAAGATAGCTGCGTTTGCACCTACCAGCGGTGTTGCTTTTGGTGGCAAGGAGTGGCAAAGATGCTCGAAGCCTGTCAATGTGATTCACTGTCATGCTTATGGTGACGATGTGTTCAAATATAATGAGTGGAACATACATGACTATGTCCAGTCATTAGCATTGGATTTGGACAAATGTAAGGATTACAAGAAGACTGCTAACTACAGGACACCAGGTGGAAACACGGGTGACAAGGAAGTGTGGAGCAATGGAGCGAACGGAACTACGGTAGAGCTATTTTCGTACAATGCGAACTGGCACAACCCCTCGACAGGCAACTCTAAGGAGATTTGGAACTTCTGCAAACAGTACAGCCTGCTGACGTTGGATGAGGAGTTCCAGCAAGTCTATGACAAGGCAGAAACGCTCATCTTAGAATGGAAGGACACCCCAGAAATGACATCCACCGCTTATTATACAAGAATGCAAAATGCATTGGAAACGTATAATCCAGAGAAGATGGAAACTGACGCACAGAAAACCAATGCCATCACAAAGTTGACACAGCTCATCACGCTTTTTGAGTCCATTGCCGCCAGCAAGAAAAGAATTGAAGTTGTGAACACTGGGACTATGGAGCAGCCGAGGGACTTTGACCCCAACTTCCATATCTACCTCTGCTTCGGACAGTCCAACATGGAAGGAAACGCTACGCCTGAGGCTAAGGACAAGGCCTATGTTGACCCACGCTTCATGATGATGGCATGTGTGAATCAGTCTAATGCCAAAAGAACCAAGGGACAATGGTACACGGCATACCCTCCTTTGTGCCGTGACTATACTGGCTTGACTCCTGCAGACTACTTTGGTCGTGAGATGGTGGCTAACTTGCCTGAGAACATCAAGGTGGGCATTCTCAATGTGGCAGTGGGGGGATGTGCCATCGAACTCTTCGATGAGGACAAGTGTGCTGATCAAATCAAGAATGCAGAACCGTGGTTCAAGAATTACTGTGCAGAATATGGCAACAACCCCTACAAGGTGCTGGTCACAATGGCCAGGAAGGCACAGGAGAAGGGTGTCATCAAGGGTATTCTCTTACATCAAGGATGTTCCAACAATGGACAGAAGGACTGGCCTGTAAAGGTGAAGCGTGTCTATATCCGTTTGCTCAACGACCTTGGCTTGAACGAGGAGGAAGTGCCATTGCTAATTGGAGAAACACTCAGAGGTGGTTATTGTGAAGGGCACAACAGTGTGATTGCCAAGACTTCTTCTGTCATACCCAATTCATACGTCATTTCTTCTGAAGGTTGTCCTGGAGCTGACGACAAACTCCACTTCACAGCCGAAGGCTATCGTATAATAGGCAAGCGTTATGCACAAAAGATGTTAGAGTTGCTGGATCAGAAGAAGGAAATTGACTTCGATACTTCTGAAACCTTCTTCCCCTTGAAAAAGGACGCTTTCAATCCTTCGCTCTATCTGCAAGGGCAGTTTACCCCCAGTGCTTTTGTCAACACCTTCAAGACGACAGAGACATACAATGGAACAAGAGGAATGGGAGGTTGGCGTTACAGTAAAGGAATTGATCTCTCTGCCTACAAGTATCTTGTGGTTGAGTTGAATCGTTCAACGACTGCCAAACTGGTTGTCAAGGTCTTTGACACAGACGACTATCTGAATCCTTGTTACAAATTCGCCTTTCCCGCTTCTGTCAAGAAGGACAAGATCGCTTTAGGTGAGATGTTCGCTGAAAACAACCAGAAGATTGACCCCTCGCACATCTACATGATAGGTCTTGAATCTGACGCAAACAGTGCAGTATATATCAAGCAACTCTATCTGAGCAATGACGAGGAACTGAACCCTGTTGCCATCGAGTCGCTGCTTCCTGACACTGAGACGGCAGAAGAAGTCTATTATGACCTGCAGGGCAGACCCGTAGAGAACCCCACCAAGGGACTCTACATCCGTCAGTCAGATCGCAAGAAAGTGATGATTCCATAAGGAGAGATTGACAACTGAGATTGATCCCATAAGAGAGAGAATGAGAAAGGCCCCAACGCATCTGCATTGGAGCCTTTTTCTATGTATTACCGGCCTTGGGTATGAACCTGTGCCAGTTCATGTACTGTTTACATCATGCCACCCATGCCTGGGGCGCCCATTGGCATTTCAGGCTTGTCTTCCTTTGCATCGCAGATGACACACTCTGTGGTGAGGAACATGCCTGCGATGGAAGCGGCATTCTCAAGGGCTACACGGCAAACCTTGGCTGGGTCGATGATGCCAGACTCACGAAGGTTCTCGTAAGAGTCCTTGCGAGCGTTGTAGCCGAAGTCACCCTTCTGGTTGCGCACATTCTCTACAACCACTGAACCTTCCAGACCTGCGTTCTCCACAATCTGGCGGAGTGGCTCCTCGATGGCACGCTTCACGATGTTGATACCAGTCGTTTCGTCAGCGTTGTCGCCTTCCAGACCCTCAAGGCTTTCGAGTGAACGGATGAAGGCTACACCACCACCAGGCACGATACCCTCTTCGATGGCAGCACGAGTGGCGCACAGAGCGTCATCTACACGGTCCTTCTTCTCCTTCATCTCCACTTCTGATGCAGCACCTACATAAAGTACGGCTACACCACCAGAGAGCTTGGCCAGACGCTCCTGAAGCTTCTCCTTGTCGTAGTCAGAAGTAGTGTTCTTGATTTCGTTCTTGATCTGGTTCACACGATCCTGGATGTTCTGCTTGTCACCCTTACCACCCACGATAGTGGTGTTATCCTTCGTGATGGTCACCTTCTCAGCAGAGCCCAACATTTCGATGGTTGCCTGCTCGAGCTTCAGACCCTTCTCCTCAGAGATGACCACGCCACCAGTCAGTACGGCGATGTCTTCCAACATGGCCTTGCGACGGTCACCAAAGCCTGGAGCCTTCACGGCACAAATCTTCAACTGAGCACGCAGACGGTTCACTACCAAGGTAGTCAAAGCCTCTGACTCCACATCTTCTGCAATCACGAGGATAGGACGGTTCGTCTGTGCAGCAGGATTGAGGATAGGCAGGAACTCCTGCAAGCTGGAAATCTTCTTGTCATAGATAAGAATGAGTGGGTTCTCCATCTCACACTCCATCTTCTCTGTGTTGGTAACGAAGTAAGGAGACAGATAACCACGGTCGAACTGCATACCTTCCACCACACCAATGGTAGTTTCACGGCTCTTAGCCTCTTCAATCGTGATGACACCATCCTTGCTGACCTTCTTCATGGCATCAGCAATCAGCTTACCGATTTCCTCATCGTTGTTAGCAGAAACAGTAGCCACCTGCTCAATCTTGTCGTAGTTGTCGCCCACCTGCTCGCTCTGAGCCTTGATGTGCTCCACAACCTTTGCGACAGCCTTGTCGATACCACGCTTCAAGTCCATAGGATTAGCACCTGCAGCCACATTCTTCAGACCTGTGGTGATGATGCTCTGAGCC
>CADCQH010000197.1 GCA_902803605.1 uncultured Bacteroidales bacterium
GTGAATGTCAGTTGAGACTCGGCCATGTCTTCTGGCATCGTCACTTCAGCTGTCGCCGCCCACAAAGAGTCCTGCTCTTCTGTGTTTTCTTCCGTCTCAGGCTTGTTGGGGCCACAACCCATCAGGACTGTCGCCATCACGATAGTGCTTATAGCCAATATGGAACTAATGAAGATTCGTTTTGTTTTCATGTTGTTTTATAGTTTGAATTATGGATTGTAGGGCATCTGCCACTTGGCGGCCTCCTGATAGTCGTGCTGCAGGATTTGTCCCATGGTGTAGTCCATGTCGGTGGTCATGTCGGTGTAGCTGTCGTAGCCGAGGGTCTTGAGTTGTTTCTTCACCGTTCGAGGGTCGATGGCGTTGAGCCTTTGCCTGATGGTCATGTTGTTGCCGGCAGCCTTCATTTCGACCTGGTCGCAGATAGTGAAGGCAGTCTGCAGCTTTTGGCTGACAAACTTCTGGCCGTTGATGTCAGCGCGGGCATCGTCGAGAGCCGTGACGAAACGGAAGCCGTCCTTGCCGGTCATGTAGTTGCCGTTAATCTCGTTGCAAATTCCTCTGATCTCAGCTTGTAGCCGTTCCTGTGGATCAGCGATGGTTTTGGCCTTGTCATACCAGTATTTGGCCTTACTATACGGGTCGTTACTCTTATAGATGACGGTGCGTTGTACCTTCTGTGGGCTGATGAGTGGCTGGTCAAATTTACCTTCCATCATCGGCCCAACGTCTATTCCGAGGCCTTCGTCATTTCTGACGATATCCTGGATAGTGGTGTGTAAGTGTTTGTCGGCAAAGTCATCAACCTGTATCTGGCTCAGCTTCTTGCAGCCTGTGGCTTTTTTATAGAGCACGCCGTTGTAGAGATCTCTGACGCGTTGCTCATCGAAGGCTATCTTGTTGCCATTGCTGTCCTTATAGACATAGCGCGTGTCTCGATCCATGTCGATGGTTTTTCCAGACGCGCGATCAGCTGCAGAGTTGCCCGATACACCGTCAAGTTCGATGTCGCTCGCCTTTATTTTGATGCCTTGCTTCTGTGCATCCCTTGCTAAGATGCGCTTCATCGTTGTGTCAATTTCAGCGTTGATACCGTTCTCTCCGTGCCATACATTATTGTATATTTTCTTTGCTTCAACCCATTTGTCACCTTTTGAGGCCTTCAATACCTGCTTGAACATGGGGTTCTCATTACACTTGACGATGAAGGAACGCTCGAACTCAATGAAATCCTTGGAAGGTTTCATACCATACCTCTCGTACACTTTCCTCGCTTGGCAGAAATCTCTGATGTCTATAAGTTGCTGCTCGGTCTTATTAATCATGTAATCGTAGGCCGCATCGTGGAGGTGATCATCGGGTATGGCTTCCATCTTAGCCTTCATCTCTTCCGATTTCAGATAATTCTCGGCCGCCTTTTGTTGGCGCGCGGTTTGTTCGGTGGCTGCCTTGGTGGCGCGTGTCCTCTTGGTGTCGGTGAACTGCTTCTCGCTGGGCTTGGGTTCGGTCTTTGGCTTGATGTCGGCAGGATTAACCGGTGTGCTCGTCCTCGGATTGTACTTCGCCCGCAGTCCGCCGAGGCCAACGTTCAGACCCTTGTTAACGGCGGCCATGATGATGGCCATTTTTGCCATGTCCCACGCCATGTAGGTGAGGTTTTTGGTGAGTCCGTCGCGTCCCTGATCCACATAGACCTCCGATAGGGCAATAGTCATGCCGACCGTGCTGGCCAGGTCGTAGATCTTGAAGGCTCCCTCTGTGGCTCCGTAGGTCCAGAAGCCAACGAGGACACGGAACCCCATGATGTAGTAACCGTATTTCTCGTTCATCTCGTTGGCGCCGCGTGCTAAGGCCATGGTGCATTCCCAGAAGAAGCCTTCCTCGGGCAAAGCCGGCTCCCTGACGTTATAGGTATAGTCGTAGCAGTTGTTAATCATGTAGTTGTAGAGTTGTCCGAGGTGCTTCATGCTGCTGCGGTCGATGCCGTAGTGGTAGTCGTAGCCCATTTGCCATCGCTCAATGTACTTGAGCATGGGCAACAGCGTGCCAGCCAGTCCCTGCCGCTCGATGGCGTTGTGCAGGTCGTCGAGTTTCTTTAAGAAGGCTTTGTCCTCTTGCACGGCTGCCGCCTCCTCTGCCGCGGTCTGGAAGGTGCGGTAAGGCTGTGAGCAGAGCAACACTTGCTTCTCGCACTCATATTTGCGACCATTGTACTCTGTGCCCATGGTGATGACGGCAGAGATGCGCATGGGTGGCTTGAGACCGCCTTTCAGACAGCGCAGGATGCACTCGGTGCCCTTGGGAGAGTCGTTAGACGGCACCTCACAGAACAGTCCAATAGCATCCAATGCATCGTTGTCCGACTCGTCTATGACCTTGACACCCCATTTCTCTGCCGTGGGGACGGGGTTGATGATGAGCACCTTGTGCTGTTCCTCGTCGAATTCGTAGAGCAGCAGGTGACCCACTGTCTCAGCGGGCACGTAGGTCTTACCCTGTTGTGTAAAGCCCACAATGACCGGTAACTTCTGTTTTTGTGGGTTCTGCTCCTCATAGAAGCACTTTACGTCGCCAATCTTGAACACCAGTCCCATATAATATCGTACCAAGGATATCCACCCTTCTATCGTGCTACCGCTTGGATTCGTCACATTTACTCGCAGATAGAATGGTATGTAGTTGCCAGGCGTGCCGTTGTCTATCTTGGGGTCGCGTTTCAGGTCGTGGATAACGGCCTCGTGTACCTCCTTCTCCTCGTTCCACTCCACGTGGATGCTGTAGAAGTCGGAGGGGTTGTGTGCGCCATCTACAATGGAGGCCTCAATGGTGGCACTCTCTGCCATGCCCATCACCACGAATGGCAGACGTACCTCCTTGTCGTAGTGGGCGGCCAGGGTCAGGTTGTCCTGTCCGAAGAGCACCTTGCCAGCATCCACCTTGAAGTGTACATGGTTGGTGTAAGAACCCTTGTCATTGCCCACGAAGAAATCTACAATGCCCTCCTCGGGCGGATTATCGGCGTTAGGAGCAGTTACCCAAGCTGTGCGCCATTCTCCGTACATGCCCCCATCGCGCACTTGCATGTACTGGTCGCCTGGCGTGATGGTGATGAGGCTGGTCATGGCAGAGTCAGTCACCTCGCTTCCATCTTTCTTCTTCCGCACAATCTTGGCGAACACCTGTTTAGGTTCCTCGCCAGCTATGAGTGTGTCGCCAAAGTCCTTGTAGATGTGCATCTCGCGAGGTTCAGGCATTTCATCCTCGCCATCCTTGCCCTTCCTTTTCCCTTTGGTCAGCGTATAGCCCAACATGCCAAGAATGACACTGGCGGGGATGGCGAAAGGCAACGTTACATCTGGTTTCCATGCCTGAGTGTCCACCTCCACATGAGGTTCAATGACTTCTTCTTCATCATCGTCATCTCCCTCATCAGGTGGCGGTGTTTCAGCCCATGTGTCCTCACACCATCTGTACACCCATTGAGTGCGGCTTTCCAAACTAAGGAAGTTCAGGCCTTGCTCCTCATCCTTGTTGCCTTTTGGAATGTATATTACATAATCCCACTCGCCATACTTGCCGTCCTCTTTTCGTGTACCCACCCCCCTCGTACCTATCAAGTTCCTGACCTCCCCTTCGTAGCGCCCATGACTCGCGAATCCGCTTGCATCCTCAAAAGTTAGTAAAATTGATGGCCAAATGCAATAGGGGGCATCTTCAGACAGCCGCCTTAAGGTTGTATGGAGAACCAGTGAATCGGCACTGATTCGATCAGGCGGGGCTTGTATCGAGGATACAAACGAGAATTCGTACCCCCCGACGAGTCCATTGAGGGTATGTTCGGTGGCAGAAGCGGAAAACTTTTCAGATAAATTTGAGCCTTTGGAGTCTTTGGGTTGAAAAATCTTGGTGTCCACCAATTTCCAGTATCCCGAAGTTCCATAAGACTGGGACGTTCTGCTCTGTGCTGCCACGCTCAGCGGCATCATCAGCAGGGCAATCACTCCCCAAAGTTTATGTATTGTTTTCATGTTCATGGCGGTTTATGCGTAAAAAGTTGTGTGCAAGAATAACGCTCCTACTTCACTTTGGGACTGTGCGCCCTGATGTAGTCAAGCACAAAGTCGAACTCCTCTGCGCTGGCATACACCTGGTAGAGGGTGAGACTCTCCCTGACGTGGATGACATTGTGCTTCTTCTTGGGCTTGATGCTCTTCACGCTGCTGAATGTGATGTAGAGTGTGGTGCTCGTGGCCGCCACGATGCCTGCACCGGCCATCGATAGGTTGCCCGTACCGAGGCCGGCCATGGCTGCAATCCAAGCGAGGGCCTTCGTCCTCTCAGCCCTCAGTTGGCGTTGCAGCAGTCCCTTATCGTCCATCTCGTAGAGGAATATGTACTTGCCGTTGTTGATAAGGGCCATGATGACGTAGGCAAAAGGAACGATGACGGCGAACACGCCCATGACGATGAGGGGCACCATCATGGCTTCTACCAAGGACTCCCACTTCCATCCGTTGTGGCAGAGA
>CADCQH010000198.1 GCA_902803605.1 uncultured Bacteroidales bacterium
CCACTTCCTGCTCGTTCCCGGCATCGGCGCACAGGGTGGCAGTCTCGAAGAAGTGTGCAAGTACGGCATGACCCAAGAGTGCGGTCTCCTTGTCAACTCCTCCCGTGCCATCATCTATGCCGACAAGACAGAAAAATTTGCAGAGGTGGCGGCAGTAGAAGCCCAAAAAGTGGCAGAGCAAATGGCCCAACTCCTCCCCTCAAAACTCTAAGTCCTAAACCCTAAACTCTAAACTCTAAGCCCTAAACTCAAAACTCTAAGCCCTCGAAATGCAGTCCGCTAAAATCATCAACGACCCTGTCTTTGGCTTTATCCGCGTTCCACGAGGTTTATTGCTCGATATTGTGCACCACCCTGCATTCTACCGTCTCAGCCGTATCAAGCAGTTGGGAGGGGCTAACATCGTCTATCCTGGGGCGCAACACACCCGTTTTCAACATTCCCTCGGAGCCTTTCATCTAATGGGGAAGGCCATACAGTCGCTCCAGTTGAAGGGGCACTTCATCTTCGACAGCGAGGCAGAAGCTGTACAAGCAGCCATCCTCCTGCATGACATCGGACATGGTCCTTTCAGTCATGTGCTGGAACACACGCTTATCAAGGGTGTCAGCCACGAAGACATTTCCCTCATGGTGATGGAGCAGATGAACGAAGAGTTCAGAGGGCAGTTAGGACTTGCCATCAAGATATTCAAGGACGAATACCCCAAGCGCTTCCTCCATCAGCTCATCTCCTCACAATTGGACATGGACAGGCTCGATTACCTCAAGCGCGACGCCTTCTTCACGGGTGTGAACGAAGCCAATATTGGCTCGTCACGCATCATAGATATGCTCGACATGGTGGATGACCAACTGGTCGTCGATAAAAAAGGAATCTACTCCATCGAGAACTACCTTGTCAGCCGTCGCCTCATGTACTGGCAAGTCTATCTGCACAAGACCTCTGTGGCTGCCGAACATGTGATGATCAACGCCTTGCTCCGTGCCAAAGAATTAGCTCACCGCAACCCGCCACTTTCATCCCTCGACTCTCAACTCTTCGCCTCCCCTGCCCTGCACTTCTTCCTCTATAACGACATCGACCGTGAGACCTTCCTCAGCAATCCCGACTGTCTGAAACATTATCTCACCCTCGACGACAATGACATCTGGTCAGCCATGAAAGTATGGTGCAACCATCCTGACCCCGTCCTTTCGCTCCTCAGTCGCGACTTTATCAATCGCAACATCTTCAAGGTGGAGACCCTTGACGAACCCGTCAGCAAAGAACGTCAGCAAGAGAAACGGCAGGAACTTTCCCAGCATTATGGCATTACGTTCCAAGAAGCCAGCTATCTCATTTCCAACATCGAAGTGGGTAAAGACATGTATAGCCTCAACGATGACCAAATCGAAATCCGCTTCAATGACGGCACCACCCACAACCTCACCGAAGCCAGTGACATGCTCAGCCCCACTCTTGCTGCCAAGAAGGTTCGCAAACACTATTTCTGCTACCAGCGAACCCAAGGCTGACCTTTTTATCTTCATTCAGTAAGATTCAGGAGTGAATGAAGTGACGAAAACAGATATCTAAGTCCGAAGAACAAGTTTCCAGCAGGCATTCATTCGAATTACAGCGAATGGAATCCCCACTTTTTCACTTTTTTATCAAAATTCTCTTTTTTTATTCCATGATTTCTAAAATATCTGTATCTTTGCATGTGTATTGGCATTTTACAAAGAAATCATGATCCTCACAAGAGTTCTGACAACAATGCTGCTAAGCATCTCTATATTCAATGGAGGAATGGCACAAGATGCTCTCACCGACTCGACGAAGAACGCTTCGGGCGACAGCAACAGGAATGTGCTCATGAATGCGTCATCAGCCACACAGCCCCGTCAAATTTCCTTGGGGCTGCCCATCTCTGGCTATGCTTACATCTTTGAGGATGGTTTGCCTGTTTCATACTATAATTATCAAGTCTATCCATATAAATCTTGGCACAACGGTGTGAGCCACGAATCGGTACGGACGATGGGTCCACAGGACATGGTGTTGAAATACGGTGTCATCACCTACAGTGTGGACAGCAAGTCAAAACTGGCAGGCGACCGGTTCGAGGGTAAGATGAATTACTCACTCAACCATTTCGGACGTCACACCATCGATACTAACATCTCCACTCCGCTCGGCAAGGGATGGGGCATCAGTGTGGGCACCTATCAGAACTTTGACCCTGGAAGCAATCATCTCGACATGACAAGGCTTCAAGAGAGTGCGCATTTCTACAAGGCCGCCCTCTCCAAGACTTGGAACGAAGGCAGGGGCAAAGCAGGACTCATCTACCAGTTTTCGCAGTTCCGTGAAGTTAACGAGAACTATGGACCCTTCATCTTCGTAGGTGACGGCAGTGTCAGAAAGTACGATGGCTTCAGGTTGGGCATCGACCAATACCGCCCTGCCAACCGTACGATAAAGTACCTCGACGTGGAGACGGGAAAGATGATGGAGCAGGACATTGACGATGCCAACACCAGCAAGGTGCACCACGTGAATTTTGTGATGGACTATCTGTGGGACAATGATTTGAAACTCTCCATTCACAGCAAGTTCAAGCACGGACAATCTCTACGTTCCAGCACAACACTGATGGGTGTGAGCGATGCCGTAAGCGGTAGCGGATATACCTATGAGGACGGAACCGACTACCTCGGCAAGGTGCAGACACGCAGGATGCTCCATTTCGACGGGTTCGAGCATTCGTGGATGACCAATGCGGCACTCACAGGCAAATCGAAAGACCTACGCCACAACTGGCGTGCAGAAGTGGACTACTGGCTCAACCACGGAGGTGTCAGCACGTCCATGTACCTGTTTGCCCACGAAGCCAAGAAAGACCCTAAACTCCTGCTGCTCAACGGCAGCGAGGGCTTCTCATATAACTCCTATGCCGAATATTATGACGGACATGAGCACAAACTTTTCGGACTGGTGTCCGACGAATGGAATGCCACGCGGCGCTTATGGCTCTACGGAGGGCTGAGACTCGAATACCTCAATGTACGGGGACTTGCCGCCAACGACATGAACACAGGCAATGCCCGCCATGTGGGCTTCAGTTTGGCTGACGACGGTGTGGTGAAGAACCACTTCAGCGACAACCACTTCAACTACGCCTTCATCGGCAGTGTACGCTACGCCCTGCTGAACGGATTCGGCTTACAGGCTGAATACTCCTCAGCCACCACCCACTCGCAGCTGTTCCACTACGGCACCTACAACTACCCCACCCAGAAAGGGATGACTACCAACTACTTTCGTGGTGGCATCTACTGGAAAAACCCGTGGATAGACCTCACCTCACAAATCACCCACATCTCCATGAGCAACTCGCAAGAACGGCCGAACCTCAGCCATGTACTGACCAAAGACGTGGGTGACCTCAAAGCTGGCATGAGCGAGTCATTCACCCAAAATTATTTCTATGATATCGCCACACTCGGATGGCTCACCGATGCCATCATCACACCCATCAAAGGGCTTAGCATCCACCTGATGTTCACCATCCGCAACCCATGCTACAAAAATTACAGAATAACCCCCACTTTCAGCGACGGCGTGACTGAGACATACGACTTCACTGACAAGACCATCACCGCCCTCTCCAAGACTGAACTGGAAATCGAGCCTTCCTACCGATTCAGTAAATGGCACGTGTGGCTCAGTGCCCGCTACTTCAGCAAACAATACATCAACAAAACCAACACTCTCTATTTCAACGGGCGTTGGGAAACTTTCGGAGGCGTTGACTTCCAGTTGAACAGCCACTTCAACTTTGCAGCCAGTGTCGTAAACATCCTCAACCAGAAAGGAGCCAGTGGCACCATCCCTGCTGCCGACCTCATCACCGACCCCTCTCTCTACAAGAACTACGTGATGGCTGGCACCTTCATCCGTCCTTTCACCTTCGAGTTCACTACCAAAATGAAATTCTGATTTCCACCGCAAATAGCACAACCAACAAGTACCCCAGTTACGTCCATTTGGAACAATGCTGGGGCTGTGTATCTATTTGCTAAAATTGACGCTTACAATTCGGTTTCAACAACTATTTCCCCACGAACTCGCTGGGCGTAATACCCGTAATGCGCTTGAAAAGACGGGTGAAATGGTGGGGGAAGTCGAAACCAAGGAGGCGGGAGGTCTCACTGATGTTGTGACCTTGCATCAGCAGGCTTTTCGCCTGGTTGATGATATAATGATGTATATAGCCGATAGCTGTGCCGCCTGTGGCTTTGCGGATGATGTCGCCAAAGTAGCGGGGGGAATATGCCAGCTCTGAGGCGCA
>CADCQH010000199.1 GCA_902803605.1 uncultured Bacteroidales bacterium
ATTTCTTGGAATGTCAACGGACTCCGCGCCGTGTGTGGTAAGGGCTTTTCAGAAGTCTTCACCACGCTCGACGCGGATTTCTTTTGTCTGCAAGAGACCAAAATGCAGGCAGGTCAGCTCGACCTCGCCTTCCCCGGCTACCAATCTTATTGGAACTATGCTGAGAAGAAGGGATACTCGGGCACAGCCATCTACACCAAATACACACCCCTTTCCGTAGTCTTCGGTTTACCTGAAAAAATCATTTCTTCTGTTCCAGACAACGGTTGGCTCGACATGAACACAGAAGGGCGCATCATTACGCTCGAATATGAAACATTCTATATCATCACTGTCTATACGCCCAATTCTCAAGACGGTCTCAAACGTCTAGATCAACGCATGACTTGGGATGATGCTTTCCGCCTCTACTTACAGCATTTAGATCGGCAGAAGCCCATTCTCGTTTGTGGTGATATGAACGTGGCACATAAGGAGATAGATATCAAGAACCCTAAATCCAATCACCACAATGCAGGATTCACCGATGAAGAACGTGCCAAGTTCACCGACCTCCTTCAGGCAGGATTCACAGATACCTTCCGCCATTTCTACCCTGATACAACCGACATTTACTCGTGGTGGAGTTACAGGTTCCATGCTCGTGAGAAGAATGCTGGTTGGCGGATTGATTATTGGCTCTGCTCTGACCGACTCCAACCAATGCTTGTCGATGCCAAGATTCATACCGACATCATGGGAAGCGATCATTGCCCTGTAGAAGTAGAAGTCTCCTTGACATAAATCCTCTCATTAATTCACTGTTGCAACATCAACATTCGTTAACTATCAACTATGACTAAGAAATATGATTTTCTCATTATCGGTTCAGGTGTAGCCGGTATGAGTTATGCCTTGAAGGTTGCCGAGGCAAAGAAAGGCAAAATTGCCATCATCTGTAAAACGACCCTTGAAGAGGCAAATACGGCAAAGGCGCAAGGAGGTATTGCGTCTGTGACAAACCTGCTGGTCGATAACTTCGAAAAGCATATTGAGGACACCATGATTGCAGGTGACTGGATCAGTGACCCTGAAGCTGTAAGACAAGTGGTGACTGGTGGTCCTCAAGGCATTAGGGATCTTGTGAAATGGGGCGTGAACTTCGACAAGAAGGAAGATGGCTCCTTCGACCTACACCGTGAAGGCGGTCATTCGGAGTTCCGAATCTTGCACCATGCTGATGATACAGGTGCTGAGATTCAGCGTGGTTTGATGGCCGCAGTAAGGAACCATCCTGATATCGAAGTGCTGGAAAATCATTTTGCTGTGGAAATTATCACACAGCACCATTTAGGAATCCGTGTAACTCGCCGCACACCTGACATTGAATGCTTCGGTGCGTATGTGCTGAACCCCAAGACGGGGAAGATTGACACTTATTTGTCGAAAGTGACGCTGATGGCAACAGGCGGTACTGGTGCCATCTATGCCACCACATCCAATCCCAATATCGCCACTGGCGACGGTATCGCCATGGTGTACCGTGCCAAGGGAAAAGTGAAGGATATGGAATTCGTGCAGTTCCACCCTACCGTGTTGTTTAACCCAGCCGAGACCCATCCTGCCTACCTCATCACGGAAGCCATGCGTGGCTATGGCGGCATCCTGCGTTTGCCTACCGGAGAGGAATTCATGCAGAAGTATGACGAACGCTTGTCACTGGCTCCCCGTGACATCGTGGCACGTGCCATTGATAACGAAATGAAGATTCACGCCCTTGACCATGTATGTCTGGACGTAACCCATAAAGATCCTGAAGAGACAAAGCATCACTTCCCCAACATCTACGCGAAGTGTCTCAGCATTGGCATTGACATTACAAAGGAGTATATCCCTGTGGCACCATCTGCACATTATATGTGTGGTGGTATTCAGGTGGATCTGGATGGTCGGTCAAGCATCAGACGACTCTATGCAGTAGGTGAATGTTCCTGCACAGGTTTACATGGTGGCAATCGTCTGGCCTCCAATTCGTTGATTGAAGCAGTGGTGTATGCTGATGCGGCTGCCAAGCACTCATTGGAGGTGGTTGATCAGTATGAGTTCAATGAGAAGGTTCCTGCTTGGAACGATGAAGGTACGATGACGAACGAGGAGAAGGTGCTCATTGCCCAGGACGTAAAGGAAGTGGGACAGATCATGTCCACTTATGTGGGTATCGTACGCAGTGACCTGCGTCTCCACCGCGCTTGGGAACGCCTCGACTTGCTATACGAAGAGACCGAACACCTCTTCAAGCGTGTGAAACCAACTCGTGATATCTGTGAGCTCCGCAATATGATAAACGTAGGCTACCTCATCACACGTCAAGCCCTCGAACGCAAAGAGAGCCGCGGTCTCCACTATACTGTGGATTATGCGAAGCATGCATTAGACAAGAAAAAATAAAAGGATAGAAAAAGAATGAAAAGGATATTATCACTCATAGTTGTTTGTTTTGTATTTTTAGTTTGCGCATCAGCACAAGATGCGACCATACCGATGGACCCTGCTGTACGTAAGGGCACATTACCTAATGGATTGACGTACTATCTGCGCCATAATGAGTGGCCCGAAAAGCGTGCTTTCTTCTACATCGCACAGAAGGTGGGTTCCATTCAGGAAGATGACAACCAACGCGGTTTGGCTCACTTCCTCGAACATATGTGCTTCAATGGAACAACGAATTTCCCAGGTGACCGTCTGAAGCAGTATCTGGAAAGCATCGGTGTGAAATTCGGCGAGAACTTGAATGCCTACACCTCTTTCGACGAGACCGTCTATAATATAGATAATGTGAATGTGGAAACAGCAGGTGCGATAGACTCTTGTCTGCTCATTCTTCACGACTGGAGTCATGACCTCCTGCTCGAAGACAAGGAAATCGATAAGGAACGTGGTGTCATTAACGAAGAATGGCGTTCTCGCAGTTCAGCCATGATGCGTATGTATGAGAAGGCGTTGCCCATCATGTATCCTGACAGCAAGTACGGCAATCGTCTGCCTATTGGCACGATGGACATTGTAATGAACTTCCCCTACGATGATTTGCGCAATTACTACCATAAATGGTACCGTCCCGACTTGCAAGCCATCGTCATTGTGGGTGACATCAATGTGGATGAGATGGAGCAGAAGATCAAGACCGTGTTTGCTGATATCCAGCCATCTGCCCCCGATGCTGCCAAGTTTGAGTACTACCCCGTGCCTGACAATGCAATGCCTATCGTGTCCATCAACAAGGACAAGGAGCAGCGCAACAACTCCATCAGCCTGATGTGGAAGACAGAGGCTTTCCCACGAGAGATGAAGAACACTCCCTCCTATTTCATTTTCAGCATCACAGCCAATGCGATGGCGGGCATGTTCAGCGAACGCATCCGCGACATTCTCCAGAAAGAGAACGCACCCTTCCTTGGTGCCAATTTCGGTTATGGCGACTTCTTCGTGTCAAAGACGAAGGAAGCCTACAGTGCCAGCGTCACCTGCGAGGACAACAAATATGAGGAAGGAGTCAAGGCGCTCTACCGTGAGATTCTGCGTGTGAAGCGATATGGCTACACCGCTGCCGAATACGAGCGCTACAAGGCAAGAGTGCTTTCATCGCTTGAGAGTGCCTACCTGCACCGCGACAAGGTGGAGAGTGGCAATTATGTGAACGAGTGTGTGCGCCATTTCCTCGACAACGAACCCATGGCGGGCATCGAATGGGAGTACAACACCATGAACCAACTCATTCCTGCTACCACCGTGGAGATGGTCAACCGTTTTGTGCAGCAAAAGCCTGATGACAATTTTGTTGTGGCAATGTTCGCTGCCGACAAGGAAGACAACATCCTGCCCACTCAGGAAGACCTCTTCAAGTGGATGGCTGAGGTTGAAGCGGAAAACATCGAGCCGTTGAAGGAAGAGGTGAATGATGAGCCGCTCATTGCCAAGATGCCAAAGCCTGGCAAGGTGAAGAAGATTCAGGACGACAAGTATGGCGCCAAACTCATCACGCTCAGCAACGGCATCAAGGTGCACGTGAAGAAGACCGACTTCTCGCCTAACCAGATCAGCCTGGCTGGACACAGTTGG
>CADCQH010000200.1 GCA_902803605.1 uncultured Bacteroidales bacterium
CGTCTGGACCGTTGCCAAAAACGCCTATGAGAAAGGCCTCACCTACGCATTCGCAGACCGTCGTCGCAAGAAGCGTGAGTTCCGTTCCCTCTGGATTCAGCGTATCAACGCAGCCGCTCGTGCCGAGGGTATGTCTTACTCTCAGTTCATCGGCGCCCTCCACAAGGCAGGCATCGACCTCAACCGCAAGACACTTGCATTCCTCGCAGTACATAACGCAGAGGCATTCAAGGCTATCGTTGAGAAGGTTAAGTAAATCAACATTAGTTACTATTATAAAGCATCTTTCTCATGTGGGAAGGTGCTTTTATTGATTAACTCAAAACTGCGACACGTCGCAGAAACAGTATAAAATAAAACTAACAATATGAAAGCATTTGTATTCCCTGGTCAGGGTGCTCAGTTCACAGGAATGGGCAAAGACCTCTACGACACCAATCCAAAAGCAAAGGAATTGTTTGACAAGGCTAATGAAATCCTCGGTTTCGACATCACGAAGATCATGTTCGAAGGTACAGCTGAGGAGTTGAAGCAGACGAAGGTGACACAGCCTGCCGTGTTCCTCCACTCCGTGATTTCAGCCATTTGTCTGGGTGAAGCCTTCGATGCAGATATGGTGGGAGGACATTCTCTTGGTGAGTTCTCTGCCCTTGTCGCTGCAGGCGCCCTCTCTTTCGAGGATGGTCTGAAACTCGTTTCTCAGCGTGCTCAGGCCATGCAGAAGGCTTGTGAGGCTGCTCCATCCACCATGGCAGCCATCATCGGTCTGGATGATGCAAAGGTGGAAGAGGTGTGCGCTTCTATCTCCAAGCCAGGCAACATCGTCGTTCCTGCCAACTACAACAATCCTGGTCAGTTGGTGATTTCCGGTAACGTGGAAGCTGTGAACGAAGCTTGCGAGGCCTTGAAGGCAGCAGGCGCCAAGCGTGCCCTGCCCCTCCCTGTAGGTGGTGCATTCCACTCTCCTCTCATGCAGCCAGCCAAGGACGAACTTCAGGCAGCCATCGAGGCTACGACATTCTCAACGCCTAAGTGTCCTGTTTATCAGAACGTAGATGCCAAGGCTCACACGAATCCAGAGGAAATCAAGCAGAACCTCATCGCTCAGTTGACTGCTCCCGTGAAGTGGACTTATGAGGTGCAGGCGATGATTGCCGCTGGTGCCACAGACTTCACGGAGTGTGGTCCAGGCAAGGCTCTGCAGGGCATGATTGCCAAGATTAGCCGCGACGTGACTGCTCACGGAATTGCTTAAATCACAAGGAGGTTGTGCGCCATCGACGTGCACAACCTCCCTATCTTTTACTACCCTATTTTTTATCACATGGAAAAGCTCATCATCTATCAAGTTTTCACACGCCTCTTTGGAGCCAATGCCAACAAGAATGTGAGCAATGGAACAAAGAAGGACAATGGTTGTGGCAAGATGGCCGACTTCACGGGAGCCGCTTTGGCTGAAATCAAGAAGTTGGGCGCCACACACGTCTGGTACACAGGACTCATCGAACACGCCACGAAAGCAGACTACTCTCAGTACGGCATTGAGCGTGACCACCCTGCCGTGGTGAAAGGTAACGCAGGTAGCCCCTATGCCATTAAGGACTACTATGACATCGACCCAGACCTTGCGACGAAAGTACCTGAACGCATGAAAGAGTTTGAACGACTTGTCATGAGGACACACAAGGCCGAACTGAAGATGATCATCGACTTTGTGCCCAACCACGTGGCACGTCAGTACCACTCTGATGCCAAGCCTGAAGGGGTGCGTGACCTCGGAGAAGACGATGACAAGACAGAGGCTTTCCATCCCCACAACAACTTCTATTACATGCCCTGCACGCAGTTCTCCCCCAATTTCTCGCTGCATGATGACGAGATGGGTGACTACGTGGAGAGGCCAGCCAAAGTGACGGGCAACGACTGTTTCACCCCGTGGGTGAGCCAGAACGACTGGTACGAGACGGTCAAACTGAACTACGGTGTTGACTATCAAGGCACCCGTCAACTCATCTTTTGTCCTTCCACACCCAACACCTGGCTCAAGATGCGCGACATCCTGCTGTTCTGGGCAAGCAAGGGCATAGACGGCTTCCGTTGCGATATGGCAGAGATGGTGCCCTGTGACTTCTGGGGATGGGTCATTCCACAAGTGAAAGCCAAATATCCGGATATTCTCTTTATTGCTGAAGTCTATAATCCGCATGAGTATCGTGACTACATCCATCGTGGACATTTCGACTACCTGTATGACAAGGTGGGACTGTACGACACCATCCGTTCTGTGATGGGAGGCAATTCAGCCACCAGCATCACGGGAGCCTGGCAGAGTGTGGATGACATCCAGAGCCACATGCTCAACTTCCTTGAGAATCACGATGAGCAACGCATCGCCTCGAAGTTCTTTGCCGGCAATGCAGAAAAGGGAAAGCCAGCCCTGCTCGTCAGTGCCTTGATGCGTACCAATCCGATGATGATCTATTTCGGTCAGGAACTGGGTGAGCAAGGCATGTATTCAGAAGGATTCAGCGGACAGGATGGCAAAACGACCATCTTCGACTATTGGACCATCGACCTCATTCGCCGTTGGAGAAACAACAACAAGTTTGACGGTACCCTGCTTTCGAAGGAGGAAAAGGATCTGCAGAAATACTACACGAAAGTGCTGAACCTCTGCAACACGGAGAAAGCCATCCGTGAAGGTCTGTTCTTCGACATCATGTACGTGAACTACGGACAGGGGATGAACGAGCACCGTCAGTATGCCTTCCTGCGCAAACAAGACAAGGAACTCATTTTCGTCATCGCCAACTTCGATGACCAGCCAGCCCGTTCCTGGGTGAAGATTCCAGCACACGCCTTCGAGTGCCTCGACATCCCTGTCAGCGACAAAGAGCGTGAATGCAAAGACCTCCTCACGGGAAAGAAAGAAAAGAAGGCGCTCATCCCTGATGGCACCCTCTATGTGGAGATTCCAGCAAATGGAGGAAAAGTGCTGAAGTTCAAACTATAGCAAGAAACAGCACTCCCTATTCAGAAATTATAAGATAGTCCCAAGGTGAAATATTCCTTGAACTGAAAGAAGCCGAGAGTATCATCATAAAACTTTCGGCTTCTATTGTCATCGAAGCGCCAGAGCGTATAGACCTCGCTGGAGATGTACTTGTTGAACTGGAAGGAAAGCACATTCTCCATTTCCGACTCGACATATTCGTAGGAGGTGAAATAGAAGCAACGACATTTCCACGTCAATCCCTTCACAACGGTAATCTTCGAGTTGAACTCAATCTTCGAACCGAAGTCCTGCTGGAAATCCTTGTCCACCATGTTGTTGGAACGATGTATATCCACATCGTCGTCATGGATGAGACGCATCTTGTAGGAAAATGGCAGGAGCGCCAAAGAGAAGGAGTTGCCGTTCTTGAACTTCGGCTTCCAATCCATACCAAGAGATACATACACATCCAACGGCGCCATAAACTTGGAATAGGTGCGACGGTCATTCGCCTTATGGCCAGGCAGGAACTGCGACTTGGCCTCTGCCGAAACCGTATAATACCAGTTTTTGGCGGCCTTGATGCCAAGTTTGGAATTGAGCTGAATCTTGTCGTTGTTGGACAAATAACGATGGATGGAATCAGAGGTGGCCGTCACAAAACCCAACCGTAGATCCAGCTTATTGTCCCACGTAATGCGCTTCTGGTCGTTGTAATTGGCTTCAAGCACCAGATTGGAAAGCATCGTCACATTATTGTTACCACCCTTGTACCAATTCTCAGAGAAATAGTTCTGCGTGAACTGCAGGGAAAACTTGCCGCTGGTCTTCCAGAAGTTTGGCTTGACAATCTGGAGGTCAAAATCAATGCTGTCCAGCACATCTGCCACATCCTTCACACTTTCCACCTTATTATATATAGAAGCCAGATCCTCCGTCTTCGTACTTGCCGCCGACTGTTCATCAACCGTCGTCTGTGCAGCAATCTGCGCATCATGATAGTGGAAGAGACCAGGCTGTGCAGCATAAGTACGGAACAGAACATTGTCAATGGCGGTATTCATCTGCTGACGTTCCCTGATCAGGTCAGTCGTCTGAAGCGGACTCTCCTCCTTGTCCTTCGGAAGCGTGAAATCCAACTTAAGCTGGTCATCCAACACGGAACGGAAGAACACCCCAGGGCCAAACAACCTGTAGTAGTAAGGAGACATCGGTACGGCATCGGAATCTGCAGGTACGTCAGTTATATTCTTGTGCAGCTGCAACATTTCTTTCTTATACTTCGAGACGATGGAAGAAGCCTCTCGGGTATAAGCCGCAGCACCGACAGAGCGCTGGGCATAAACATCCACAGGCATCAAGAAAGCCATCAGCAGCACCAGATGAAACCAATGTTTTGCAAAAACAGGAAACAGGTATTTATTCATACACTTTACTTCATATTTCATGCAAATTTAAGGCTTTTTACCGACAAAATCATCACACATCCACAATTTCGATGATAAAAATTTCCTACATTCAAGAAAAAGCCCTAAATTTGCACTCCGAAATGGGCGTGAGGCACGCTTCACCCCCACCTCAAGGCACTAACAAACAAGATTATAAACAATTAAATTTTCAACGACTATGCCAAACGGTAAGAAGAAGAAAAGACACAAGATCTCAACTCACAAGCGTAAGAAGAGACTGAGAAAGAACCGCCACAAGAGCAAGTAAACGGTAAGCAAAAATGACCAGCGAACTTATCATCGA
>CADCQH010000201.1 GCA_902803605.1 uncultured Bacteroidales bacterium
CGGTCGCAAGAACTACGCTTTCTACAGCATCGTGATTGCTAATGCACAGGCACCACGTGATGGTCGCTTCATCGAGAAGATTGGTACATACAACCCCAACACCAATCCATCAACTATCGATTTGAACTTTGAACGCGCACTCTACTGGGTGCTTGTTGGTGCACAGCCAACCGACACCGTTCGTAGCATCCTTTCCAAAGAAGGCGTTTACCTCAAGAAGCACCTCCTTGGTGGTGTGAAGAAGGGCGCATTCGACGAAGCCGCTGCTGAAAGCAAGTTTGAGGCTTGGAAGAAGGAGAAGGAAACAAAGGCACAGAAAGCTGCTGACAAGGAGGCTGCCAATCAGGCTGCTGCCAAGAAGGCACGTATCGAAGCCGAGAAGAAAGCCAATGAAGCTCTCGCTGCTAAGATTGCAGAGAAGAAGGCTGCTGCTCTCGCTGCTCAGGCAGAAGCAGAAGCACCTGCAGAGGATGCTGCTGAAGCAACAGAAGCACCTGCAGAAGCATAATCACAGGCTATTCAGACAAAACAAAGAGGATGCGTCACATTTGTGGCACACCCTCTTTTCTTTTTATGCTGTAGTCAAGGGAATCCGTCTTATGGGTTCACACGAATCCTGCCCAAGGTGAATCACAGCACAAATCAGAAGTTCACCTTTCGTTCAGGAGCAGCGAACGAGCAGAAACGAGCCTGAGCGTTCGTGATGTACAG
This sequence comes from uncultured Bacteroidales bacterium, assembly GCA_902803605.1. Classification (GTDB taxonomy): domain Bacteria; phylum Bacteroidota; class Bacteroidia; order Bacteroidales; family Bacteroidaceae; genus Minthosoma. Next base: position 712 of record CADCQH010000201.1, read on the forward strand.
GACAGCCATGTTGTCATCATCAGCCTTGTACATCGACTTAAGGCTTTCGTTGCGATTGAGGAACTCCTCCTTGACAGAGAGCGTTTCATCCGTGACAAGAGTGCCGCTCAGACGCATCCATTCACTGCCAGAAGGCTTCAGGGCACAAATCTCGAACTTGCCGTTCGCAGCCATCTGCTTGTAAACGTCCTTCACTTTTCCGGTCATGATATAGAGCCGGCCATCAATAATCTCTGAAACGCCGAAGGGACGCACATGAGGCTGATCCCCATCGACGGTGGCGATAAAGAATGCATTGCACTCTTTCAGAAACGCCTGCACTTCCTGCATGTTTTCCGCTTTCATTTCTGCGCTGATAGTGTCGTTGGTTACTACTTGGGTGTTTGTTGAATCATTCTCCTCTGTAGCGGGAGGAGTCACCGTCCTGTTGCAAGATGCCAATGCCATCACAGTGGCACACAGAATCAGAATCTTCTTCATCGTCTTATTCTTTTTTGAGGTCGTATCGTTTTGATGCCACAAAGATAGTGCATTCGACAATAACAACCAAATATTTCACAAAATTTTCCAATATGATTATCGCTGCCATCCTTCCACACGATAGACTTTCTCCACGAGTTTCCTCTCTTTCTTGGTCTCAGCATCCTTGAACCACACCTCTACTCGTGCAGCATAGTAATCATCCCAAACACCTTCGTAGATGGTGAATTCCTGTTTGTCCACGAGTTTTGAGAAGGATTTCGTCTGAGATATTTCCACTCGGCTTGCCTTGCGGATGCTTTTCTCGGACAGCGGAATGTTCTCTGTGACTTCGAAACATTTCAGATATATCTCTCCTGCTGGAAGCGGACCATAAGAGAAGTCATACCTATACATTCCTCCCTGAAAGCCATTTCTGACACTGAGGTAGGTGGTGGCGTCATGAATGTCTGCCACAGCCAAAGAATCGGCACGACCTTCCACATATACTTGATAGCCAGAATCAGGATCAACGATGTAATCCGTCAGCGGCAAGTTATATTCCAAATTCGCAGGAATGGGATGCTCTTTGCCGAAAGGGCTGGTGTCAGGATCAAACAAAACATGGGCGGCAGTATATAAGGAGAAAACTCCCACCCCACCAACAATCACAATGGTTCCTAAAAAGGAGATGGTGAATTCCAACCACTTTTTGTTGACCAACAGAATCACCCATGTGATTGGGAGCAATACCAGAATCAGTAGCACTATGATCCACCACGCATCGATAACTGCTGTTGGAGCAGTTATTCTGGTAAACAAAACAACTGACAGTACAGCCAACAACACTGGCAGCACATACCAGTATTTGATCATGAAAACTTTCACGGAAGAGAAAAATGGTTTCAGTTTCATAAGCCAGAATTATTTAGATGATTCCCTTCTACTAACGAAGTAATCAGGGGGGATATTGTGATTGAGACGGCTAACTTAACTAAAAAAATAGTTAAAAAATATTATTCTCTTGGTCATGTCATGGAAAAAGCATTACTTTGCAGTGTTGAACTAAATAAGTAGTTGAAAAAATGGGAAAACTGACAAGGAAGGAAGAAGAGGTGATGGAGATGATCTGGACGATTGGTCCATGCGCTCCCAAGGATGTGGTGGCAGCATACGAAGCCCCCAAGCCACACATCAACACGATTGCCACGATGTTTCAGTCGCTGGAAAGAAAAGGATACCTCATCCACGAGGCGAAGGGACGTGGTTACATCTACTCTGCCGCCATTGCACAGGAGGACTATGGACGGAGCAAGTTCTCCAGTTTCGTGAATCGCTACTTCGGCAATTCCTACATGAATGTCGTGTCGGCATTGGTGCAGGAAGAGAAAATCAGCAGGAGCGAACTCGTGGATTTCCTGAAGAAACTGGAAGAGGGAAATGACCCGTCAATCAAAAGCGAATCCAAGTGATGGCATCTTTATTCATATATCTATTTAAATGGGCGCTGAGCCTCACGTTGCTCTATTCGCTCTATGGCCTGTTTCTGCGTAAAGAGACATTTCATCGTTTCAACCGCATGGTCCTGGTGGGTATCCTCTTGACCAGCATGGTACTACCCTTCTGCACCATCCACACGCAGAAGGAAACCGTTGTGTCGAAAGGGATGACTGACATCGAAGAGAGCATCTCGAATGAAATCGTCATTCACTATCAGCCAGAGGAGGATGCTGAGGGAGTAAAGCCGACCATCCCCATCACTTTCATCAAAAAGCCGCAGTCGGAAAGAGAGGCACCTGCTCACACCCTGCATCTAAGCCTCGTCCGTTGGCTCATCCTGCTCTACATCTTGGGAGTCATCTATTTCTGGATAAGGTATTGGGTGTCCATCATCGCCCTCTATCGTGTCATCAGAAAGAGTCAACGAATCGACAGCGAGGGCCTTCCACAGGGTATCCGTCTGATGAGCCATCCCTCCATTCGTGCGCCTTTCTGCTGGTTTGGCACCATCGTCATCCGAGACGAAGACCTCAGGGGCAACGCCAACATCGCAGATACCATCATTGCCCACGAACTGGCTCATGTGCGACTTCGCCACTCATGGGACAACCTGCTGGCAGACTTCGCCGCCAATATGCTTTGGTGGCTGCCCTTCACATGGATGCTCAGACGAGACTTGCGTGATGTGCATGAGTATC
>CADCQH010000202.1 GCA_902803605.1 uncultured Bacteroidales bacterium
TCAGGCAAAGAAACTGTCGCTCGACATGAAGCAGGAGAATGAGGATGCCGTGAAACTCTACGAGAGTGAAGCCTACAGGGTGTTCAGTTATCGTGCCAACGTGATTGCCTGGCTGAAGGGGATGGTGCTGTATGTGGCGCACGACTACAAGTGGAGCAAGGAGATTGCGGAGTTCGTGCGCTGGGCAGAGCAGTACAACCTGTGGTGCAAGATGCTCTACTTCGGTCAGCAACTGGAGAAGGAACTGCGTGAGGAGGATGAGATACAGCGCCAGTCGGGACCTCAGAACCTCTTGGACTTGCTGGACGACGAGTTCTCGAAAGAGCAGTATCTTCTGATGCGGCAGAGCCAAGGTCGCACTGGTGACGGAAATTCCACATTACGAAGTTGGGTGAAAAGAGGTTATATCGCATTCGACGAGGCGTGTGGAAGATACAGCAAGACAGCGAAATACAAAGCCAAGGGTTAGAACGAGAACATTGAGCGTTGCAGCGTTGCAGCGTTGCAGTTAAAATTATCCTATTTCCAAGGGGGTGCGGACGCTCCAAGCTGCTTTTACAGAAATAGCAAAACAACCATTTAGCGAGCGTTTGCACCCTTTTTGGGGGGGTGTTTTGACGATTTTATGATGTATAAATGAAAAAAGTGTCGTAATTTTGCATGTTGGACACTTGAGAAACTTAAAATAACAACGATAAAACAACTACAACTATGGTAACAATCAGAGACACATGGCAGCGCCTGAGTATGCTGCTAATCGTCATGATGCTCACCGCCACGACGGCGTGGGCAGACGGTGACCCTCAAACCGAAAGCGTGGACTACATCGACGCTGACGGCACGCTAAAGAACACTGCCACGGACGACATCGAGGGCAACGACATGCCCTACCTGTTGGACGATATAAACAAGACCACCCTTGAGTCAGGCTGGTATGTGGTGACGGGCGAAATTAATTATGATAATAAACTCAAAATCACCGGCGATGTACACCTCATTCTTGCCGACGGTGCCAAACTGACCACCTCAGGTATCCAGGGAAATATATACAAGTCACTGACCATCTATGGGCAGGCTCAGGGCACTGGACAGCTCATAGCCAGCGCAGTTGGTGGGTATAGTAAGGGCATCTACACCCACTACGGCAACATCACCATCAATGGCGGCAATGTCAAAGTCAGCAGTCAAGCTAGTCATGGCATCGAGGTCAATCGCGGCAACATCACCATCAATGGCGGCAGTGTCGAAGCCAGCGCAACTGGTAATGATTGTTTCGGCATCCGGACCAATGGCAGCAACATCAACCTTGCCGGCGGTACCGTCAAGGCCAACAGCTACTCAGGCACAGTCAAAGTCGCCCAAGATTGCACCTATCTCGACGAGGATGACAACACCTACAGAGGCACGCTCAACAACAGCGCCATCGCCGGCAAGACGCTGATGCCCAAGACCTACTACATCGACGCTGACGGCCAGAAGCAATACGTCACCGCCACCGTGCTCAATGGCAATTCCAACCTTCAGAAAGGCTGGTACGTGGTGATAGACAAAATTATTGTTAATTCTAAACTCAACATCACCGACGATGTACACCTCATTCTTGCCGACGGTGCCAAACTCACCACCTCTGGTATCCAGGCAAATATTCATCATTCACTGACCATCTATGGGCAGCCTCAGGGCACTGGACAGCTCATAGTCAGGGCAACTGGTGAGGATAGTAAGGGCATCTACACCCACTACGGCAACATCACCATCAATGGCGGCTATGTCGAAGCCAGCAGTACAAATTCTTATGGCATCCAGGCCGAAGGCGGCAACATCATCCTTGCCGGTGGTACCGTCAATGCCAACAGCTACTCAGGCGCAATCACCATCGCCCAGGGTCTCACCTATCTCGACGAGGATAATCATACCTACACAGGCACGCTCAACAACAGCGCCATCGCCGGCATATCTGGCATGTTGCAACCCAAGACCTGCACCGTGACGTTCAACATCAACTATGAAGATGGCAAAAACCCTAAGGCGCAGACTGTGCTTTCAGGCAAGAAGGCTACCGAACCTACCGTCACGGGCTACACCTTCAGCGGATGGAAGTTGGGCGAGAATGACTACGACTTCGACACACCCGTGACCAGCGACATCGAGCTCACCGCAGCGTGGACAGCGAATACCTACACCATAACGTTCGACGCCAACGGCGGTTCGGGCGACGAAATGGAGCCCGTTGTGGCAACCTACAACGGCGACTGGACTGAGCTCTCTCCTTGCACCTATACCGCTCCCGAAGGCAAAGCCTTCAAGAATTGGAACACCGAAGCAGACGGCAGCGGCACTTCGTACGACATTGGGGTATGGGTACGCAACCTGACCAGCGAGCCAAATGGCACTATCGTGCTCTATGCGCAGTGGGGCAAGAACATCGCCAACTGCAAGGCTACCGTGCCTGACCAGACGTTGGACGGCAGCTACATCTACTATAAATTTGAATCTGCCAACTATGGCAATGTAGCGACTGGCACCGTAGTAAAGGATGGCGACAAGGTGCTCACTGTGGGCACAGACTACATATTCGACAATGTGTACTTCTTCGGCACGGAAAACTTTTGCACAGACGAGACCAATAAGGTAGGCGACCATTTCACCGTAGTGATTAAGGGCATTGGCGACTACGCTGGCATAACCACTGCCGACTTCTATATCGTCAGCCCGGTGGCTAACGGTGAATGGGGCGACCTTGCGTGGACCATCGACGCTGACGGCAACTTCACCATCAACAAGAAGGACGGCGTAGAGGGCAACGTGGCCATGATAGAAACCACACAGGGCAACTATCTCTGGTTCGACAAGGCCAGCAGCATCAAGACCATCACCATCGGCGAGGGTATCACCTCTGTTGCTGCCAATGCCTTTGCAGGCACAGCGAATGTGAACAACTATGGCAACGTCTATCAGCTCAACCTGCCATCGACACTGACCACCATCGGCGAGTATGCCTTCGCCTACTGCACAGGCCTGAGCATCGACCTGGCAATCCTCAGGGGCATTGACTACTCCGCTACTGCCTTCAGCTACATCAACAGAGTCACGGGCACACTCTACGACGATGCTGACAACACGATGGCACTCTCCATGATGTTCTACGCCGGCAACAACAACGTGACCCTCACAGGACGTAAATTGTATAAGGACGGCGAATGGAACACGCTGTGCCTGCCGTTCGATGTCAAGGCGGATAATTACATCCTCGAGGGTGCAACCGTCAAGGAGCTCGACTTCTACGGCTGGTATGACGATAAAAACAACCGCTACCCCCAACAGCCAGAATCATTCGATAAGGGTCCGTTCTATCAAACCGGTTTCGACACCGAGTCAGGCACCCTGCTGCTCTACTTCATTGACGCCAAAGCCGACGCCGACAACATCCTCATCACGGCTGGAATGCCTTACCTCATCAAGTGGGACAAGGCGGAAGGCTACGACACTGCCGACCCAGCGACCCGCGACATTACCGGCGACCTCAACTTCGAGGACGTGAAGGTGCTCAATTCGCCCTACAACGTGACGAGCGAGGACGGCTATGTCAGCTTCGTGGGCAACTTCAGTCCTGTGACGCTCAGCGGCAACTCCGTGCTCTACATCGGTGCCAAGAACAGTGACGGGAGCAATCTCTACTCTCCTGAGGATGAACTCGTTGTGAACTCCTTCCGCGCCTACTTCCAGCTCAACAAAGGCCTCACCCTCAGCGACCCAGTATCTGGTGTCCGCAACTTCGTGCTAAACATCAGTGACGAGGGCACACAGGCGACAGGAATAGATTGCACAGAAATCACGGAAACCACAGAGAATGCTGACGGCTGGTACACCATCGACGGTCGAAAGCTCTCAGAAAAGCCCACCGTGAAGGGACTGTACATCTACAACGGCAGAAAGGTCATGATCCAGTGAGGACGTGAGGAGGGGGACGTGATGCAGGAGTAAAACGGCAAACGTCTCTTCCCACACTCGCAAGTCCATGTAAACAGAATGAATGAGCCCAAGTCGGACTCATTCATTTTTTATTGGCAGCCAATATTATTCTGTGCTTCGGAAGGAAGAACAGACCTATTCATCCTTCTCAAAGATGCTTGCCCATTTGTACACCCAGTGGGTACGGACTCCACAAGAGCTGAAGTTCAGCGCCTTCACATCGTCCTTGTACCCCTTGGGGATGTGAATCACATAATCCCATTCTCCTGAATGTGGCTCTCCATAACGGGTGCCTACCGTGGTGCTCCCCTTCAGGTTTCGGATTTCTCCACGTCGAGAAGTGACATGAATGAAGCCCATCTTGATGTCTTCAGGGTCAAAGGTAAGCCCCGTTGACTCACGAAGATACCACCCGTTCTCAGGGGCATCCAGATGAAGCGTCGTGTGCAGCACCAGGGAGTCTCCGCCTTCAATCCATGCAGGAGGGGCTTCAATCGTGGCTGTAAAGGTGCTGGTGTGCGGACGATACCAGTAACCGTCGTCAAAGTCGCTGAGGAAGGCCTTCCCCGTCCATTTTTCAACCTTCTGGTGATGGGTGGCGGAACCAGAATAGGTGGTACTGCTCTCTCCCTCGCTGGAGTTGGGCGTCATGTCAATGTCGGTGCGGACAAGCCACCAGGAACGGAACTCGTCCAGAGCATCCACCTCCCGCCTGAGCTTCCCCTTGTAGAAGCCCTTCTTTGCCAGCCAGCGGTAGAACTTCTCCTGATCGGGATAGAAGGAAAGGTATTTCTCCACAATAATGCACAGGGTGTAGTCCACGCTGTTCTGCCTCTCCCGTCCAGGGATGTCTCCGTTGACCACCAGTTCATTGCGGAAACGCTCAATCAGGACATGAATGCGGGTCAGCCGCTGGATGTAGTCGAAGCCCAGCTTGTCGAAAATGGGCATTTTGACAAGCTCAAACTCAGGGCTCTCCCACAGGTCAATCATCTTTCGGAGGTCTGCCTTTTTCCGTTCAATGTCCCTGTTGTTGGCATAGCGCTCTTCAAACTGCTTGCGGATCTGCGCTTCGGTCATTCCGAATTTCGCCATTGCCGCAGACATACGCCGCACGGCGAAAGCGTTCCAGTCATCATCATTCATGCGACCGTCGGCATTGGCGTTCCTGGCATAGACGTTGTACATGTCTATCATCTCGTTGCTGGCCCAGAACTGCTTGATGACCTTCATCGCCCTGGCTCCTTCCTGCAACAGCTTGATCTGGGGAATGAGCTTGACGGAGAAGGCCTTCAGCTGGTCTTCGGCAAAGGTCCTCGCATATTTCTTGACATAGTCCCATGCGATGTTGGAAGGGCTGTCTCCACGCCCCAAGCGCTTGCCAAGTTCTTTCATGTTCTCCTGAGTCAGGTGCTTTTCCAGCTGCTCGACAATCTTCTTGTTCTTGCCGTCCTTCGTGATGCGGGTGTGGGTGTACCTGTCCTTCAGCTCGTCGTATTCCACCTTGTCCACTTCCTTGTCCCCCTTGAGTTTCTCAAAGAGTACCGCCAGCATCTTTGCCTTCGCCTTCTCTTTCAGTTTATATGCGATGGCCTCTGCCATGTCGCCCTTGGGGTCGTCATAGGTCTCAATCAGATCGGTCGCATCCTTGATATACTCATTGTCACTCAGCACCTCCCTGGCCACCATACCCATCAGGGCATTCTCTCCAAAGCCGATACCGTCGGCAAAGTCTTTCAGCTTCTCCTTCAGCGTGCCTTCCAGATCGGCGTCGCAGGCATTGGCCTTCCACTCGCTGACGCAGATACGGTCAATGAAGAGTTCACGTCTTTTCTCCTTCTCCTCCTTGACGGCTCCCACCCAGCAGAAGTGGCTGGTCTCGAACGACACGACCCCTCGCCGCAGGCCTTCAATCTCAGGAATCATATAGACAGGGCCGTCATCCGTAATCAGCACGCCCACCAAGTCGATGTAGTCCTCCTTGGGGATGTCCTTGGGAATGTCGAAACTCACCCTCGCCATCTTGTCCAACTGAACGTGCTGGTCGCCGTCCTGCGTCAGAAGAAGCGGCGTGGAGATGAACTGATAGGTGCCGCCGTCCTGCAACTGCTCCATCTCTTCCTCAGAAGCAGCCCTGCAGTCGATGTCCTCCACACTCTCAGGCAAGTCCACCACATAACCGTCACCCTTCAGCATGTGTCCTCCTCCCAATGGGAAGAGGAGGAAGGGCAGCAGGAAACGAAGGACGGTGGTGACCACACCCACGAGGGCGATCAGTATGACACGGAATTGGGGCTGCCGGAGCGCATGAGAGATGCCGGGAATGCTTGTTCCCAGCCTGCCGTTGGAGTTGCTGTCTATTGTTCCCATATCTGTATTGTTTTAGCAAACAAGCGTTTGGAAGTCGGTTGCAAATGTACAACTAAATTATCACTTTCCAAACATTTCATGAGAAAAAATGGCAACAGGGAAGGTGAAAAGAAGTTTTAGCCGAGTGGAGACCACAAAAAAGGCATAAGGTCGTGATGACTTTATGCCTTTGTACTTGAAGTATTGTACTTGGGTAAATTATACTGAACCGACCTTGATCAGGTATTCGGCAATCTGCACGGCGTTGAGTGCAGCACCCTTCTTGATCTGGTCGCCTGAAAGCCAGAAGGTGAGTCCGTTCTCGTTGGCGAGGTCTTTGCGGACACGACCCACATAGACGTCGTCCTTACCTGCTGTGAAGAGCGGCATAGGATATTTCTGGTTCTTGGGGTCGTCGATGAGAGTCACGCCGTCAGCAGCAGCGATGGCAGCCTGTGCATCTTCGACAGAGATGGGCTTCTCAGTCTCCACCCACACTGCCTCTGAGTGAGCACGGAGCGATGAGATGCGTACACACATGGCAGAGCACTTGGCATCGGTGTGCATGATCTTGCGCGTCTCGTTGAACATCTTCATCTCCTCCTTCGTGTAACCATTATCCTGGAACACGTCAATCTGAGGAATGACGTTGTATGCCAACTGATAAGCAAACTTGTTGACAGTAGGCTCCTTACCTTCCACGAGATCCTTGTACTGCTGTTGGAGTTCAGCCATCGCAGCAGCACCAGCACCTGATGCGCTCTGATAACTTGCGACGTGGATGCGCTGGATGTGACTCAGTTTCTCGATAGGCTGGAGCACAACGACCATCATGATAGTCGTGCAGTTGGGGTTGGCAATGATGCCACGAGGACGGTTCAAAGCATCCTCAGCATTGCACTCAGGCACCACCAATGGCACATCGTCGTCCATGCGGAAGGCACTGGAGTTGTCAATCATCACAGCACCA
>CADCQH010000203.1 GCA_902803605.1 uncultured Bacteroidales bacterium
ACTTCGCCTACGAGTGCGCGCTGTACTGCACCTGGCTTCAAGATTACAAGAGTTTTCTCCATTGTTTTCCGATTGTCTCTTTTCTTTTTGTTTTGAATCTTGGAATGTTCTCGCCCTTTTTACAAGGTACAACGAGCCATAAACCAAAATTTCGATGCAAAGGTACGAATAATTTTTGGCTCTCACAAGAAGACGCACAATAAATTACACTTTTTTCACATATCGAGGCATTTCTTCACCTCGGCTTCCACTTTCGTCAGTTTATCTTTGCAATACGTCACCAGCGTTTTGGCCTCCTTCAGATTGGCTGCCAAAGAGTCGATGTCCATCTCTCCACCTTCTATCTGTTTCACAATCTCTTCAAGACGTTTCACAGCCTTTTCGTACGTCAGTTTGCTTTCGTCCATGTTATCGTAGATTTAATTGTTCCTGATGCCAATGTTGTCTCTATCTCGTCTCCATCCTTCACTTCGTCCACACTCTTCAGCGCCTTGCCACCAACCCGTGTGATGCTGAATCCCAGCCGAAGAATCCTGTCTGGATGGGCATTTTGTAACTTGCTCTCCATCAATTCCATCCGCTTCTGTTCGTTCTGCATCATAGCCAGCGTGTACAACGTCAGTTGTTTGCTCATCACCTCCACCCCACTCTTGGCCTGTTCCAGACGTTGGACGCTGCTATTGCCCAAAGCAGCAGAGAGGCGATGCAGACGCACTTCTTCCCTCGCCTTGACGGTTGAGAAAAGCAATGGAATCTTATTGGCCAGCATCTTCAGACGGGTGGTTTCATCGTTCAGCACCTGACTGACTTGGTCTGTCAGACGGCCTGCCAAATCCTCCAATGCATCCAGTTCCTCCTCCTGATGGTGGATGAGAAACTCTGCCGCAGCCGTTGGGGTCTTCACACGGGTATGGGCTATGAGGTCGATGACCGTATCATCCCTTTCGTGTCCGATGCCTGTGATGATGGGCAAAGGGAACTGTGCCACATTCTCAGCAAGCAGCAACGAGTCAAAACCCTGCAAGTCGGATGTTGCGCCACCTCCTCTGATGATGACCACCACATCCCATTCATCTTGTTGTTCTGCAATGCGGTTCAGCGCTGCCACCACACTCGTTTCCACCTCATTTCCTTGCATCACGGCTTGAAACAGTTCCGTCTTGAAAGCCAATCCACGCTGATTGTCATGCAGTTGGTTGCAGAAGTCGCCATACCCCGCTGCTGAAGCCGAGGAGATGACGGCTATGCGCTGCAGGAGTCTTGGAAGCGGCAGTTCCTTGTTCATCGTTTCAATGCCTTCTTCTGCCAACTGGCGCAATATTTCTTGTCGATGGCGAGCCAAATCGCCCAAGGTGTACGTAGGGTCTAAGTCCGTCACATTCAGCGAATAGCCGTATAGTTCATGGAAGGTCACCTCCACCTTCACCAGCACTTGCATCCCTGCCGCCAAAGCCTGTCCTGTGGTACTCTCAAACATCGGTTTGATGAGAGCCCATCTGTTTGCCCAGACCTGTGCCCGTGCCTTCGCCACAATGCCGACTCCACGTGCATCCTTCTCCACCAGTTCCATGTAGCAATGACGATTCACGCGCAGTTCTGCTATCTCAGCCTGCACCCAATATTCACTGTCCAGCGTCAGTTCCAGTGTCTGCTTCACCAACCCGTTCAATTCATATAACGTCAATGCCTCCATTCTTTAACCCTAAACTCTAAACCCCAAGCTCTATACTCTCAACCCTAAACTCTAAACCCTAAACCCTAAACCCTAAACTCTCAACTAAACCCTCGGCCGTTTCCCTTCCAGCACATGACAGAACGTATTGTAATCCCTGTCGATGTGGCTCAGCTCATACTGCTCAATCGTCAGCGAGAAACGGGCTGGCAACTCATCCAACCCGAAGTAAGCCTTGATGAGACATACGGCATTGAAGGCTCTGTCATCCTGCCTTTTCATCAATGCCGCACAGCATTTCCTTGCGATGACCTTATCTTCTATCATCTTGAGGGTCTTGAAGATGAGATAGTAAGACAAATCATGCTCCGCTTTCAGCAGAACCGACAGCCTCGTCACCTCATTCTCCACATGCAACGCTTCAAACATCCCCATCACCTGAGCCTCTGTCATCAGTTCAGGCATCATCATATTGCACATCTTCACCAACGACTCCTCGTTCGTCTCCTTCAAGTATTCGTACAAGCGTCTCACGCTCTCCAAGTCGAAGTCCAAGGTTTCGTCTTTGGCCAGATGCGTCACAGCCGTCACCCCGCTGATGAATGCTGCACGTTTAAATATAATAAGGTATAACAGCGTTTCCCAGAACAAGTCATTCTCCAACCCTCCCAGCACGTCTTCTCTCATCACACGCTCCATCCGCCTCAGTTCCATGTTGCTCAGGCTTTCCAGCATCTGTGTCAGGCTTTCCCAGTCACGTATGCCAATCAGTTGTTTGACCCGTTCCTTGTTCGTCATCTCAGCAGCCGGCATCCATCATTTCGTGCCACCTCCAAGAGCGATATACAAAGCGATAAGGGCTTGAGCACCATTGTAGAGATTCATCGCCTCGCTGAGTTGGGCATTCAGCAGACCCTCTTGCGCAGTGAGCACTTCAAGGTAACTGGCCTTGCCGTTGTCCATCAGTTCGTGGGTGCCTGTATAAGCACCTTTCAGCACTTCCACCTGACGCTTGTAATAGTCATCCTTCTCCTGTGTGGCCTGGTAGTCAGCCATTGCCTCGTTCACCTGATTGCCTGCATTGATGACCGTCTGCACGTACTTATTGCGGACATCCTCCTGGGTGAGTTGGTTCACCTTCAGGTTGGCCAGCAACTTACCACGTGCAAAGATGGGTTGCGTGAGGGAGGCGACAGCATTGAGCAAGAGTTTGCCTGGATCCATCACGATACCCACATTATTCGTCCATCCCATCGTGCCCTGCAAGGTGAGGGATGGGTAGAATGCCGAACGGGCTTCCTGTGTGTTGTAGAAGGCTTCTTCCATCGCAAAATCAGCTATTTTCACATCTGGGCGACGTGTCAGCAACTGAGCAGGAACACCTGTGCTGAAACTGCTGGGCAGTTCGAAATTGCCCCATCGCCTGCGCCGGATGTGCTGAGGCGTGATGGCCAACAATCGGCAGAGAGTATTTTCCACCTGATGGATATTGAGCCGTGTATCGACCAGTTGGGTCTTCACGTTCAGATAAGAAGACTCCATCTGATTGACCGCTGTGGAGTATGACTTACCGTTCTCCCAGAGCGACTTTTGGGTTTCCAGGGAAGCGTTCCAAAGGCTGTCTGTGGCAGTCAGGATTTCCAGTTGGCGGTCGAGCACCAGCAGCAGGGCATATTGCTGTGCCACAGTACTGATGAGGTTGGCACGCACGGCTTCCTCTTGGGCTTGGGCTTGCATCAGCACTGCTTTCGAGGCTCGTTTCTTGTTGGTGATGGAACCAAACACATCCACGTCCACGCTCAGTTGCAGGGGCAGGTTGTAGGCCTTCGACACAGGGCTGTTGTCGAAACTCGACAGCGTTCCTGAAGGCGCAAAGTAGAGCGAAGGCAGATAAGCCAGCTTGGCAGCACGAAGCGCAGCCTCCGACTTCTCCACGGTGATGCGTGCAGAATTCAGGTCTGTGTTGCGCACCAAAGCCGTATCGATGAGTTCTTGCAACAGCGGGTCGGTGAAGAATTCCCTCCACGACAATTCTGCCAATGAGGGCTTACTGGTGTCCACGATGTCCGTCCCATAGGTATTGGCAGGTACCTCTGCTGTCCTTTCGTACTTGTTGTAGATACCACAGCCTGTGAGCGCAAGGCTCATGGCTGCAGCAAAGATATATACTGTTCTTTTCATGACTTATTCGTTTTCAGTTTTTGTATTCTGCACACTTCCCTGGAACTTCTCATGCAATGTCTGGAAGACAATGAAGAAGGCAGGCACGACAAACAGGAGGGCAAGGGTGCCGACTGACATGCCACCCACCACGCCGACGGCAAGGGCACGGTTTCCATTGGCACCTGCACCACCTTCGATGACGAGCGGAATCATACCTGCAATCATCGTCACCACCGTCATCAGAATGGGTCGCAAGCGCTCCTCACAAGCCGCAAAGGCTGCATCCTTGATGCTCATGCCCTGAGCACGACGTTCTGAGGCAAACTCTGTGATGAGAATGGCTGTCTTTGCCAGCAGGCCGATGAGCATGATGACACCCGTCTGGAGGTAGATGTTGTTGTCCATACCTGGCAGCTGCATCAGATTGCCGATATAGGAGACACCAAACGAGCCCATCAGGCCGAAAGGCACACTCAGCAGCACGGCAAAAGGCGTGAACCAGGAGTTATAGAGTGAGCCGAGGATGAGGTAGATGAGGATGACGCAGATGACGTAAATCAGCACTGTCGTGTTGCTGGAAGAGGTCTCCTCCAACTCACGTGACATGCTTCCGTACTCATAGCTGTAGCCATTCGGCATCGTTTCCTTGAACACCTCAGCAATCGCTTCGTGTGCCTGACCTTCAGAATAGCCGCTGGCAGCATTGACGAAGCAAGAGATGCTCTGATAGAGGTTGAAACGCTTGAGGGAAGACGAACCCACGATTTCCTTCAGGGTGACAAACTCCGACACGGGAGCCATCTTGCCGCCCTTCACCTTCACGAAGATGTTGTTCAGCGATGATGGGTCAAGACGATACTCTGGTGAGGCATTCGCCATGATGCGATAGACCTTTCCGAACTGGTTGTAGTTGCCGATATAGGCACCACCACAATATGCGCCCAGCGTATTCAGCACAGTGGCTGGTGAGATGCCTGCACGGTCACATTGTGTAGGATTCACATCCACCTGATACTTCGGATAGCGCTCAGAGTAGGAGGACTCCGCATCAGATATTTCAGGACGTTCCTTCAACTTGGCAAGGAACTGCTCTGTCAATCGGCCAAACTCCGACATGTCGCCATCATTCAGGTCTTGCAGCACAAGGTCAATACTGTTCGAACTACCATAACCTGGAATCTGCGGCATCTGGAAAGGCAACACCTGCGCATTCTTGATGTCCTTGCAATCGAGGTAGAAGCGATAGATGACGAGATCCACGTAGTGTTTGAGTCCTGGACGGTCGTCCCAATTCTTCAAGCGAATAATCAACGTCGAGAAGTTGCTGCCCGCCTGTGAAATCATACCGTAGCCATTACAGATGGCATAACTCTCCAGTTCTGGTATCTTCTTCACCTTCTCCTCCACTCTCTTCACGATCTCGCCCGTCTCATGCAGGGTCGTTCCTTCTGGGGTGCGCACCTCACAAAGAATCACACCTTGGTCTTCCTGAGGCACCAATCCAGAAGGCATACTCGACATGAAAATCCATAATCCGACACCAGCCACCAGCAGCAAGGCACCTGAGAGCCAAGGTTTCTTGATGAATGTGCTCACACTCTTCTTATACTTGCTCAGGATGGCATTGTAACTGGCATTGTAGGCCAATTTCGTATAGTAGTTGAGGTCTTTCTTCTCAGCGTCCTTTTTCTCCTGCGCCTTCATCATTAGGGCACACAAGGCAGGACACAACGTCAAAGCCGACACACATGACAGACCCACGGACGAGGCAATCGTCACACCAAACTGCGTGAAGAAACTACCCGACGTGCCTGGCATGAACGTCACAGGGATGAACACGGCCATGAACACCAACGTACAGGAAATCACAGCCACAGAAACCTCGCTCATGGCGTCCTTTGTGGCCTTCACAGGACTGGTGTAGCCGCTGTCCAACTTCGCCATCACGGCTTCCACCACCACGATGGCGTCATCGACCACCGTACCGATGGCGAGCACCAGAGCGAAGAGTGTCAGGATGTTCAGCGAGAAGCCTGCCAACGATACCACTGCAAATGTGCCCAAGAGGGAAACCACAATCGAGATGGAGGGGATGATGGTGGCCTTGAAACTCTGCAAGAAGAAATACACCACCAGAATCACGAGGATGATGGCGATGATGAGCGTCTCCACCACGTTGTGTATGGCGGCATAGAGGAAGTCATTGCTCGTCTCCAGCACCTCAAACTCCAGACCGGCAGGCATCGAGGGCTTCAATTCGTCATACAATTTCAATATCTGTTCGTTCACCTGTGTGGCATTCGCTCCTGGTGCCTGATTGATGATGTAGATGACACCTGGCTTTCCATCGACCGTCGAGGTGAAGTCATACTGCACGGCACCAATCTCCACGTCAGCCACATCACTCAAATGCAACAGGTTGCCTCCGTCCGAACTGCGCAGTACGATGTCGTTAAATTCTTCCACTGACTTCAACGTACCCTTATACTCCATCGAGTACTGGTAGGAATTCTCAGACTGTTCACCAAGCGAACCTGTGGCTGCCACGAAACTTTGTCCACCGATGGCTGCGAACACGTCATTGGGTTCCAGGCCATACTGCGCCATCACGTCAGGTTTCAGCCAGATGCGCAGGGCGTAGGTGTTACCCAGATTCTGCACATCGCCCACACCCGACACACGCATCAGTCGGGGACGCACATTGATGTCTATATAGTTGGCGATGAAGTCGGCATCGTACTTGCCGTCCACACTCTTCAAGGCACCAATCTGCAGGATGTTGCTCTGCATCTTCTGCACCTGCACACCCACCTTCATCACATCGGCAGGCAGCAGCGCAGATGCCCTCGTCACACGGTTCTGCACGTTCACAGTCGCCATGTCGGCATCCGTACCTTGCTTGAAATACACTGTGATTTCAGCGGCACCCGTCGCACTCGCAGTACTGGTCATGTACGTCATGTCCTGCACACCATTGATATTCTCTTCCAACGGCTGAATCACCGACTTCATGATGGTGTTGGCATCGGCACCCGTATAGGTTGTGGACACTCTCACCATTGGAGGAGCTATGTCAGGATACTGCTCAACCGGCAGGGTGCTCATGCTGATGTATCCCACCAGCGCAATCACAATCGAGATGGCACATGCCATCACATATTTGGAGATGAAAATGTTTCCCTTCATATCGTTAACCTCAAACTTAACGTTAACCTTAATCTTTGCTCTTACTTCTTGACAGCATCATTAAACAGCACCTTTTCACCCTCCGTCACATTGTTCGCCCCCTCTGTCACTATCACATCGCCCACTTTCAAGCCGGTCAGCACCACAACATCCTTGCCAGAGCCCATCGAAGCAGTCGTCACCTCCACGCTCGTGGCACAGCTGTCAGGACCCACCTTATAGACAAGACTCTTGGCCTGCAGGCGCACCACAGCATTCTGCGGAATCACCATCACGTCCTTCTCCTCCACAGGCAGAACGACCGTACCCTGAATGCCAGAGAAAAGGTTTCCATCAGGATTGGGGAAGGTAGCCTTACAAGCAACAGAACCAGTAGCGGCATCCACCACACCCGTCGCACTCGTGATGCGGCCCTTGTGCGGATATTCCGTTCCGTTCTTCATCACGAACGACACATCTGGGAATTCCTTCAGCGCCTCATCTATCTTCACGTTCTCGCCCGAAGCGACAGCCATCTCCAACACCGTCTCAGGAATGGAGAACTCTGCATTCATGCTTGTGTTGCCACTCACGATGGTCAGATGCGTCATAGGTGTCACCTGGTCGCCAGCAAACACGGGGATGGCACCAATCACACCATCCACAGGCGATTTGATGGTGCAGAAGCCCAGATTCACCTTTGCCCTGTTCACTGCGGCACGTGCCTGACTCACAGCCGCCTGCGCCTGCTTATAGGTGTTCAGCGAGTTGTCCAGCATATAGCTGCTCACAATCTTCTTGTCAAACAGGTTCTTGTTGCTCTCCCACTCCAGCTTGGCACTGTTCTCTGAAGCCATCGCCGCCTGCAGGTTCGCCTGGGCAGCCTCCAGCTCCAGCTGCGCATTGCGCTGGTCAATCACGAAGAGCGTCGTGCCCACCTTCACCTGGTCACCTTCCGTCACACAGATTTTCATCAGCTGACCGCTCACCTGGGGCGTGATGGTCACGTCGGACTTACCCTTCAGCTTGGCGCTGAACTTGACGGGGAACACGACATCTGATTTCTTCACCGTCATGGTCTTATACGACGACGGAACTTCTTGGGGTACATCAAGGTCACAAGAATACAACCCCATCACTAAGGCGAGCGAACACACCCATTTCAAGCAATTTGTCTTTTCCATATTATAGTTCTTAAGTTTTTGTTGATTTAGAATTCACATAAAAGATCTCGGCTATGCAACTATTGGTATTTATTGCAAAGATACAACAATTATTTGAAACTGCCAAATAAATGCGACAGAAACACACACAAAAAAGCACTTTTTTCATCCAGCCCAACAAATGGAGGATTTTTGACATCTGGCAATGTCTTGTCTGTGTGTCAGCAATTGCAAAATGGATACAGAATACAGAATACAGTTTTATAGGGGCTACTTTTACCATGTCTGAAAAATGGGAGTAAAAATTTTTAC
>CADCQH010000204.1 GCA_902803605.1 uncultured Bacteroidales bacterium
ACTTTATGGGATAATTAAAAAAGAACGTACTCTCGTTCGACAAAAAAAGTAAAAACTTCGGTTTTTCCTTTGTTTTGTGCTCACTTAATCGTACCTTTGCATGTTTTTTGGGGTTTATGAGCCTGAGAAACATGTTTTTTGGGTTTTACGTGAATCAATAACAATCGATTGAAGATATGAAACAGTTACTTCTTGGTGACGAGGCTATTGCCTTGGGAGCTATCAACGCCGGTCTTTCTGGTGTGTATGCTTATCCTGGCACGCCTTCGACCGAAATCACTGAATTTATTCAGACCAACAAGGTGGCACGCGAACGGGGTGTCCACAGTCGTTGGTGCACAAATGAGAAGACGGCAATGGAGGCCGCCCTCGGTATGTCTTACGCTGGCAAGCGCGCGCTGGTGTGCATGAAGCATGTGGGCATGAACGTGTGCGCTGATGCTTTTGTCAACAGCGCCATCACGGGTGTGAACGGCGGTCTGATCGTGTTGGCTGCTGATGACCCGTCGATGCACTCCAGTCAGAACGAGCAGGACTCTCGTTTCTATGGCAAGTTTGCCCTCATTCCTGTGTTTGAACCATCGAACCAGCAGGAGGCTTATGATATGGTGGCCAGTGCCTTTGAACTCTCTGAGGGGATGAAGGTGCCTGTGCTGCTGCGCATCGTGACCCGTCTGGCACACAGCCGTGCGGCTGTGGAGGTGGGCGAACTGGGTGCCGAAAACAAACTCTGCCCCAGCACAGACCAATGGGTGCTGCTGCCTGGCATTGCAAGAAAGAAGTATGTGGATCTGCTCGGCAAGCAGGAGGCATTCCAGAAAGCCAGCGAAACTTCTGCCTATAACAAGAAAGAATCAGCTGGTCAGAAATTGGGCATCGTTGCCTGCGGCATCGGCTACAACTACGTGAAGGAGAACGTGGGTGACAATGCTGACATCCTGAAGGTTTCCCAATACCCCCTCTCTCCAAAGGCTATCAAGGCATTTGCTGCTGAACATGAGTCCATCCTGGTGGTGGAAGACGGTCAACCCGTGGTGGAAGAGACCATCGCTGGCATGGTGGGTGCTGACTACCCCATCAAGGGTCGTCTGACCGGCGACCTGCCACGCACGGGTGAACTGACGCCTGACTGTGTGGCAAAGGCTCTTGGCAAACCAACAGGTCCCGCCTTCGACAATGCGAAGAACCTCGCCGGCCGTCCTCCTCAGCTCTGTCAGGGTTGCGGACACAGAGATGTATATACTGCCCTGAATCAGGTGCTGGCTGAATATCCTGACTACCGTGTGTTTGGCGACATCGGTTGCTACACGCTTGGCGCATTGCCACCGTTCAAGGCGCTCAGCAGCTGTGTCGATATGGGTGCCAGCATCACGATGGCGAAGGGTGCCGCTGATGCAGGATTGTTCCCTGCAGTTGCCATCATCGGCGACTCCACCTTCACCCACTCTGGCATGACAGGTCTCTTGGATGCTGTGAACGACAAGGCAAACATCACCGTTGTCATCTCTGACAACCTGACCACGGGCATGACGGGCGGACAGGACTCTGCCGGCACGAACAAGTTCGAGGCTATCTGCCTGGGTCTGGGTGTTGAACCAGAGCATGTGCGCGTGGTTGTTCCGCTGCCCAAGAACATGCCTGAAATCACCCGTATCCTGAAGGAGGAAATCGAGTACAACGGAGTTTCAGTAATCATTCCTCGCCGTGAGTGCATCCAGACGGCTGCACGTCACGCAAGAGAAAGACAGAAAGCAAAGGAGGCAAACAAATGAAAAAGGACATCATACTTTGCGGTGTGGGCGGACAAGGCATCCTCTCCATCGCCACCATCATCGGAGAAGCTGCCACAGAGGCTGGCATCAATCTGAAGCAAGCAGAGGTGCACGGAATGAGTCAACGCGGTGGGGACGTGCAGTCCAACCTTCGTCTCTCCACAGAGAACATCTACTCTGACCTCATTCCACAGGGAGGAGCAGATGTGGTCATCTCGATGGAGCCAATGGAGGCACTGCGCTATCTCCCCTACCTCGCCAAGACTGGCACCATCGTGACCAGTTCAAAGCCTTTCGTCAACATTCCCAACTATCCTGACGAGGCTGCCCTCATGGCTGAACTCGACAGTATGCCATCGGTGGTGAAACTCGACATCGAGACGGTGGCGAAGGATGCAGGTAATGCCCGTGGTGCCAACATGGTGCTGCTCGGCATGGCTGCGCCATTCATCGAGATTCTCACAGTGGAACAACTGCGCAAGGCCATCGCCGTCATCTTTGCCCGCAAGGGTGAGGCTGTGGTGGAAGCCAACCTCAAAGCCTTCGACAGCGGCGTTGCCGCCAGCAAAAAATAACAATCAAACACAAATAAACACATGATTCACAATCCGCAAATGGAATGCATGGACAGAGAGTCCATGCGCCAGTTACAGTCAGAACGGTTGATTAAAACCGTCAAGACTTGTTATGAGAAGGTCCCGTTCTACAAGAAGAAGATGGATCGCATGGGCGTCAAGCCCGAAGACATCCGTAGTATAGACGACATCTACAAGCTGCCCTTCACCACCAAGCATGACCTGCGCGATGAGTATCCGTTCGGCCTGCAGGCTGTCCCTCAGACCGAAATCCGTCGTATCCACGCCTCATCAGGCACCACAGGCAAGCCCGTTGTCGGCACTTACACCGAAAACGACCTGAAGATGTGGGCTGAATGTGTAGCACGCGTTTTGGCTGTTGGCGACATAGGTCCAGGCGACGTTGTACAGGTGGCTTACGGATATGGATTGTTCACTGGAGGACTGGGCGCTCACGACGGAGCTGCCGCACGTGGAGCCATTCAGTTGCCTATCTCAGCAGGTAATTCAGAGAAGCAAATCATGCTGATGAAAGACTTCGGCACAACGGCACTCTGCTGTACCCCATCCTATGCCCTGCACTTGGCTGAGGTCATCGAAAAGAGCAGCGACATCAAGGCTGAAGACCTGAAGCTGAGAGTCGGCTTCTTCGGAGCTGAACCTTGGACTTGGGGCATCCGCCGCGAGCTGGAGAAGAAGCTGCACATCAAGGCCATCGACATCTACGGACTGACAGAGATGTGCGGTCCTGGTGTAGGTGGCGAATGCCAGTTCCAGAACGGCACTCACGTGGCTGAAGACATGTTCTATCCAGAAATCATCAATCCAGAGACATTGGAGCCCGTCGCACCTGGCGAAGAAGGAGAATTGGTGTTCACCTCTCTGTGCAAGGAGGCCATGCCTATCCTGCGCTATCGTACACGCGACCTTACGCATCTCATCTATGAGCCTTGTGAATGCGGACGCACCACCGTCAGACTTGGAAAGATTCTGGGACGTAGCGACGATATGCTCATCATCCGTGGCGTGAACGTCTTCCCATCACAGATAGAAACCATCCTGACAGAGTTCCCCGTATATACTCCGCAGTATTTCATCACAGTGGACCGCAAGAACAACGAAGACACGTTCGACCTCGATGTCGAGTTGCGTGCCGAGTACTTCTCACCCAACCCTGCCAAGCAGATGCCGTTCATCAAGCCACTCTACGACCGCATCGTCTCTGTTGTCGGCATCAAGCCCAACATCCACATCAAGGAGCCAGGCAACATCGAACGTTCGACCGGCAAGGCAAAGCATGTACTCGACAAGAGAACACTCCTGACAGACTGGAAATAGGAAACGCTCTTCAAAACAAAAGAAATAAGAGCCCGTGCAGCGATGATGTTGCACGGGCTCTCTATTTGTTGATGCTCCAAACTACTCCTTGTCGGAACAAGAAACAGAGTGCTATAAGGCTACTTTATCATGACTTTTTTGCCATTATAGATGTAGATGCCCTTCTCTGCAGGCTTCCCATCAAGAGGAATACCCTGAAGGGTGTACCATGAAGCGTCCAGCGTTGAGGAATACTCTTTGACTGAATCAATATCCGTAGCAGATCCAAACTCCTCGCCATAACTCAAACTAAAGGCACGAATTGAGGCCGTCGAAGGTACTTGCGAATCAGCAAATGTAAAGTTGTTGTTCAACTGGAAATATGCACGATTGGCTCCAATGGTCATGGCATGCTCAGGATAGTAGAGCATGTTACCACCACTGAGGAAAAGGATGGAGTTGTCGCCACCTGTCGCAATGTCCTTTGCACTGAGAAGCCCTTGGAAGGTCACACAGCCATCAGCAGAGGTGACACCTATTGGATTCTCGCTGTATGAATTCATGTCAACATTTGTAAACACAGGATTCTCTAAATGTTCTCCATCCGTCCACTTGATGAGATAAGGCTTGCCCGCCTTTATGGTCAAAACACCGACAAATTCAAGATTCAGCGTATAGAAAACATCACCATCTTTTTGGTAAACACGCGTTTTGTATACGTCAGGTGTAGATGTCTCTTTCGTCGTGACATCTAACTCCTTGACTATTGCTCCTTCAAATATAGAACCTACAATAGTTACATCGAATGGCAAACAAATGGTGTTCCATTCGCCATCCTTGTACAGTGTGCGACCCACAAACTTCACAGTGGTACCCTCCACATCGTAGTTGTCTAAAATATTACCATTGTTCTGGCCATAAATCTTCGTTCGGTCACTGCAATTAGAAACATTTTCTGGATGATGGGGTACAAATGTTGCATTAATGACCTTACACTCAGAAACGGATCCCCCTGTTTCATTATCACCAACAATCCCTGCATACGTCAAGAGATTTTCACCAGCGACATCACCAACGTCAATTTTGCCTGTATATGTACAATTCTGGATGACACCCCTGTTCTCACCTACAATTCCTCCGACATCAGTCCCATCATCAGCACAATACACTTCCGCACTACTGGTACAATTGATAACTTGACCATGATTGACACCTACAATCGAGCCCACATTACCAGAGATATCTCCACTTCCTTTCAGAAGATTAACCTCTCCGCTACTGAGCTTTATGTCTTTCACCATGCCATAACTTCCTATTCGCCCAAAAAATCCCACATAAGTCTCTTGAGTTTCATTTATAATGGATATCTTGAGATTGGATATGGTCTTTCCATTACCATCGAACGTGCCTTGGAAGGAATGGTCTTCATCTGTAGTTCCTATAGGAGTCCAAGTCCAAGAGATACTGCTTAAGTTAATGTTTTCAGTCAACCTATACTTGTCATTCAATGCATAACCTGTCGTACCAATCTTGGCAAGTTCATCTGCGCTGCTGATGGTTATAAACCCCTCGGCATCTCGTGTTTGTGCCAT
>CADCQH010000205.1 GCA_902803605.1 uncultured Bacteroidales bacterium
GTTTCCTTACGACTAACTGGTGGTTTCCTTACGACTAACTATGGGTTTCATTACGAGAAACTATCCCTCTGCTTTATCCTTTCAAAAAGAAATGACCCAGAGTAGTCTGAGCCATTTCCTTTCTAATGAATGTATGGAGAGATGAGGCTATTTCAGTATAAGACAAGAAGCAGGCCGTCAATCGTCAAGAAGTGTGTTCCCAAACTTAATAATTCTTGTATTCGCCGATGTAATCCATCACGCTGTCAATGGCTTCCTGACGCATGTCAAGATGGAGAGAACCATCGTGGAGGACATCATTCACCACTTTGTACACCATGCTCCAGTCGCTGTCGAGGTAAACCTGTGCGTC
Source organism: uncultured Bacteroidales bacterium (assembly GCA_902803605.1). GTDB lineage: Bacteria > Bacteroidota > Bacteroidia > Bacteroidales > Bacteroidaceae > Minthosoma. The sequence continues at coordinate 353 of CADCQH010000205.1, forward strand.
GATGAGCGAAGTGATGAATGCCACCGAAAAACTCTTGGATTTGTCTTTCTTGACAGCCTTGTGGGCTAACTCCTTGGCATCCTCAACCTCAAAGTAATTGCTCATGGCCAAAGCGTAGGCATAGACTGCGAGCGTGCCGGCATCGAGCTTCTTGGCAAGTTTGTCTGCCGTCTTTGCCTTATAGCGCTTTGACAGGTATTCAAGGAGCTGCTGCCCCGAGGTCTTGCCGTCGAAATTCCAGCCGATGGCATTGATGACTGCCAGGCGCACATCGATGGGCGATTTCTTGTCGGCAAGAAAATCGAGCATTGAAACGGGAATGTTTGTATCACTGTCATCGGACAGTCTCAACGCCATTTGTACCATGGGATGGTCGTTGTAATTTTCAGCGAAATGGGTGGATGTGAGGGGCGAATCAGCCCACGTGAATGCCCACGACAGGGTGAACAATATTGCTGTTAATATACGTTTCATAATCGTTGTGGTTTAGAGTTATTAAATAGAGTTGTTATTGAAATAAAATGGAGTTGTTATTGAAGTCCTTTCCAAGTACCTCTAATGTTCTTGCACTGGGTGTAGAGCGCAGGACAGTTGAACACCTTGAAGAGTTCTCCCTCATGAACCTGTATGATTTCCACACTGCGCTGTTCGGTATCCCAGCCTTTGCCCATCATATAGATGTACATTACACGCCCTTCATACATTTGTATGTCCTGATGCTTGTTGGCACTGGCACGCATACTAATGGCGTAAGGGTGGTTTGGCGAATATCCATTGTCAGGGGTGGCTCCTTCCAGCACGGCAGCAGGCAAATAGGGCTGATGATAGGAATCATTCTCGGGAGCATATTGGGATGTGCCAAATTTCTCCTTGAGCTGTGAAAGTATGGAGTTTACGTTCGTGGGGTAATTGATGAGACGGATGCATCGCTCACCCTCAGCACGGTCACGACCATAAATGGCCATCGCCATCGGCATCATGGCTGCTGTACCATATGGAGTTTTGCCGAGAAACTCCGTATAAACCTGCTCGAACTCGGCATAGTTGGATGGTACATTTGTGAATGTAACCAAACCTGTAGCCGCAGGGTTGTACATCTGGATGCTCAGAGTGCCCTTTTGTGTGTAAGTATGTCCGTTGGCATTGAAGGAAGAATCCTTTCCTGCCACCTTTGTCAGGGCATCGAGCCCCTTCTCCATACCCATCTTCTCTGCCTCTTTTGTCACGTTCTCCAACGCTTCCTTACCTTTGTCGATAATGTCCTGAAGAGGTGAACTCCCCTTCGAACTAATGCCTGATAACAGGGTCTGAAATAAGTTTCCCATATTCATTGAAGTTTTTAAGTGGTAAAATAGTATTCATCGACAAAGGTAGTGACATTTGAACTAAATACCAAATTTATCAGTCTTTCTTTTCAAAAGAACATCAATTTTAAGGTTCATTATTTTGTATTAATGTTCTTTCGTGAACGAGAAAACATGACGGATAGGGCGAATAAAAAGAAAGAGAACAGACAAATCACGAGTGTTTCCTGTCCTCTTTCCAGATTTAGCAATTTGCTTTATGAAAGTTAGATAAGTTATAGAATATCTGTAATTTATAAAGGCTATTTCTTGGGAAATATGATTTGGTAGTTTCCGCTCAAGTGCATGAAGGCAAACAAGCGGAGCAGACCATCGTAATAGGCATCAAAATAGCCATCCTCGAAAGGCTCGTGCTTGGCGTTCCAGAGCGCATCGACAAATTCCTTGCTCTTGTCGTGTTTACACATCATCGAAGCGGCGGCTGTGGTGGCAACCAGTCCGATGGAGTGACGCAACTTGCGGAAGCCGCCAGCACCCAGAATCTCATTTTCCTCGGGCAGAGTTCCGTCTGTCCTGTACTGATCCATGAAGTCGTTCACACCCTGTGCATAGAAGAAGTTCTGAATCTTCTCACCGTACTGCTGTTGCCATTCGCGGTCGGCGCAGCTCCATTCGTAGTCGAGGGTGATGTTCATCGGCACACGCCAAGAGTCGTAGCGGAAGTTGTTGCTGCTGTTGCGGCGACCACCCCAGCCTTGCATTTCGCTACCGTCGAACTGACACATGTCAGGATTCAGACCAGTATCTTTATTGATGGCCTTGTGGAGGAATTCGCGTGACTTGGCAGCGCACTCGTTCCAGTAGTCAGCACGACCATCGTCAGCCCACTTTGCCCACACTTCATAGAATGCGGGGATGTGGTAGGATGGGTCGGTATATGTTTGTCCGCCACCATCAGGTGTGAAGGTGATGAGCTTGGTCTCAGGATTGATGAGGAACATCTTTTGCTTCTGGGGCGTGTTGTTGGGCTGTTGGCTTTGGCCACCACCGAAACCTCCGAAGCCGAAGCCTCCCCGAGGTGCTTCATACTCCTTTGGCATGGTGCAGTTGAGAATGCGCTGTGCTTCTGCTTTGTAGTTGATGCCAGTGTTGTCGCCCCAGCGGTTGGAGGCGAAAATGAGTGCCGTGATGAAGTAGAGTTCTCCGTCGGAAGCCGCACCTGGTGAGTTCTGGGTGCCGTCTGTCCTACAACTCCATGCGAAGTAGCCCTCACGTATTCCGTCTTGATGTTGCATGTACTTTTTGCTCCAGCGCCAAAGGCGGTCGAAGATGTCCTTCTTGTCAAACTGTACGGCAATCATCAGACCGTATGACATACCCTCGGTGCGTGCGTCGTGGTTTTTGATGTCAGACACGTAGCCCATTGAGTCGCCCACCTCAAAATAGACTTTGTTGGGTCCGTAGAAAACATCGTTGAAGACTTCCTGCAACTTAGCGTCCACGTCTTTCTTTGAATAGCCCATTTCAACGAAGAGGTTCCTGTACTTCTTTGTCTCAAATGCTCCCTTCTTCCAGGGTTCCGCAGCAAATGTCGTCTGTCCCGCCATCAACAGACATGCTGCAAGCGCGACTTTAGTCAATAGTTTTACCATTTTTACTTTTGTTTGTCGATTAGATTTTGAAAAAAACAAATTTGCAAATTATTTACGCATTAAAAGACCTAAAATGTCCTCAATAGTTTAAAAAGCAAATGCAAATAATCCGAATGTGTTAAAAAATGAAGAAAAGATGTCGTTTTGTTTGGTCAAACTCTTATTAATCCTTAATTTTGTCCGTGCAATTCACATTCTATTTGTGATGCATTATATCGATTGAGTACAAACAAAACCTATATGTTGTTATGAATTTATCAAAGTTAAGATTTGGGACTATTGTCCTTTTTATTTTTGCGACTCTTCAGATAGCAGTCGTGAGTTGTTCCGATGATCCAGGCGTGGAAAATTACTACACTCAGTCAAGGGAATACGCAGCCACCTATCTGCAGAATCGCAGTCAGTATTCTGAGTATCTGAAAATTCTCGACCGTGCCCGAGGCGAGTACAACCTTCGTCTCGTGGATATGTTGGGTACTTATGGTAGTTACACCGTGTTTGCACCTACCAATGCAGCTGTGGAGAAGTATTTGGCTGAGCGTGGATTAACCTCGGTGGAAGAGTTGTCGGTGGCTGATTGTGACACCATCGCTTTGAACTCCATCATCGAGGCCGCTTATTTCTCCACTGATGTGAATGAGGGACCTTATCCCAAGTCGAACATGCTGGAGCACATCCTCAGCGTGAATTCTTATCAGGAGTGGGATGCCGAGAAGCAGGATTCTGTCTTGGCCATGTATATCAACCAGGCCTCGTTGGTGACTCATGCCGATGACTCGGTGGCCAATGGCGTGGTGCACACGGTCAGCACTGTGGTGGGTTCTCCTAACGACTTGATTGGTGCGGTCATTTTGAAAGACCCCGTGTGCAAACTCTATAGCAGCGCTCTGATGGTGACTGGCATCATGGACACGTTGCAGGATCATTATGTGGATGAGACCTATGGCTGGAAGAGCGACAAAGACCGTATCGATTCTTGTTCGTGGACTAATCCGAGCTTGCTGATTCTGACGGCTTCGGGCAATGAACGTGATAATGTGGCTTATCCCGCCAAGCGTTACTTCAATTATTCGGTATTCTTGTGTCCCGACTCCATCTTGCTGGAGAAATATGGTATAGAGACGCTGGACGACCTGCGTGCCAAGGCTCATGAGTTGTATGACCCCATCTATCCAGAAGATGCAGATGTTACAGACGAGACAGACCGTCGTAATGCGCTCAACCGATTCATATCCTATCATGTGATAGACCGTTACGGAGATTACTACAGCCTCACTTGTATGAATAACGATCAGTTACAATATAACTTCAACCGCATGAAGTATGACATTTGTGACTGGTACGGCACGTTGATGCCTCATTCTCTGATGAAATTCTCCTTCCCGTCGGGTACGCAGCCAGGCCTGTACATCAATCGTCGTGGCGTGCGTCATCATGCTGACGAGCGTGGAGGATTCCACCGAGGTGCCAAGGTCGAGAAGAACTACAAAGTGGTCAGGACTGGCCTGAATGGCATCTACCATTATATAGATGACATCGTGGCATATGACCGTACAATGCAGGATGTTGTCATGAATGACTGCATCCGTCTGGACTGCACCACCTTGTCGCCCGACTTCATGACCAAGCTGACTGATGGTGAGGTGGCTCGTGGTCACGGCAATGGTGACAACAAGTATCCTGGTGGCTCGAACAATTCCGACCCTGCGAACAATGCGGGACGTAATGTCGGCTTCAAGCCTGGATATGTGCGTAACTTCAGCATGTCGCCCCAGACCCGTATGCATGTGCGCTGCCGTTCCCTCTGGTATGGATGCTACGAGGCAGACGAGGTTCTCTTTAAGGGACGTTACGATTTTACATTGAAATTGCCATCCGTTCCTGCTGGAACCTACGAGGTGCGTATGTTCACCAATGCCGGCTATTCCACCCGAGGCATTATTCAGGTCTATATTGATGATGAGGCTCAGGGCATCCCATTCGACATGCGCAAGAACGGTGTGGAGCTCTTCAACTGGAAGAACGACAGCGATCTGGGTGATGAAGATGCCGTTGTTGCATTCGACAAGGCCATCCACAACTTGGGTTGGATGAAGGGACCCAAGTGCTATCATCCACAGCCCAGAACCTCGCCACCATCTGCCGGTGACTCGGAACTCCGTAATGGTGATGCACAGGGACGTCAGATAAGAAAAATCTTTGGAACTTTCACCACCGATGGAAAGTCTGACCATTATCTGCGCATCCAGCAGAAGATGGAATCTGAGGAGAATGAGCTGCCGTTCGACTTTATCGAACTCTGCCCAAGCACCGTTTATAACAGTGAATATTACTCCGAGCCCGTTTGGTAATAAAGACTCGTTTTGTAACTGAATCTATTTGGTAGAAAAGATGAATAACAAGATTCTTAACACAATTCAAGCCCTCATTTCCCGCACCCTCATGAAAAGCGGGATGAGGGTTTCCCTTTGGCTTTTCATGATGAGCCTCCCGCTGGTGGCACAGGCTCAGAAGCCCGACAAGAATTTCCACATTTTCCTCTGCTTCGGGCAGTCGAACATGGAGGCTGGTGCTCGTCCGGCCGAGCAGGACAAGGACTTCAACGATCCACGCTTCCAATTCCTCGCTGCGGTCAATATGCCGCGTATGCAGCGTGAGATGGGGCATTGGTACACAGCCACTCCGCCCATCTGCCGCGAAGGGAACAACCTGGGGCCTGTCGATTTCTTCGGACGCAAGATGATTGAGAGCATTGCTGACAAGTACCGCATCGGCGTCATCAATGTTTCCGTGGCCGGAGCCAAGATTGAGCTTTGGGACAAAGACGACTACAAGGAATACATCGACAATGAGCGTGACTGGATGAAGGGCATCGTCAATCAGTATGACGGCAACCCCTATCAGCGTCTCGTCGATATGGCTCGCATCGCCCAAAAGGACGGTGTCATCAGAGGCATCCTCATCCATCAAGGCGAGTCCAACTCCGACGACCCGCAGTGGCCTGAGCGTGTGAAAAGGATATACGACAATCTCTGCAACGACTTGAATCTCAATCCTAAGGATGTGCCTCTCCTGGCAGGCGAACTGAAGCATGAGGAGCAGGGTGGTGTGTGCTGGCGGTTTAACGTGGACATCCTGCCCAACCTGCCCAAGACACTCCCGAACTCCTATATCATTTCCGCGAAGGATTGCGAGAGTACGGGCGACCAGTTCCACTTCAGCACCGAAGGTATGCGCACCCTCGGCTATCGTTATGCCGAGCAGATGCTCAAGCTGCACAAGTACAAGCGTCGCTGACGTCCCCAAAAGGTCTTTTGAGTGTAAATAAAAAATTGAAGGATTCGGGTGCTGCTAGATAGACTTTCTATCAGTACCCGAATCCTTAAATGGTATGATGCCTTCCCTGAGGAAGTGCGGAGTGGCTTGCTTGAAGCTGACGATCTCTGTATCTGTTGGGCGTGGAGCGAGCGTTGAAGCCCTTATGCTTTAGTTTCTTCTGCGTCTTCAGCAGTGCCTTCTGCTGTTTCTCCTTCTGCGTCAGCCTCCTTGCTCTCAAATTCGGTGATGCCGTTGGCGGTGAGGATGTTGTACCATGAGAGGACTTTGCGCATGTCGCTGACACGCACTCGGTCAGTGTCGTAATTGGGGAGCACCTTGGCGAAGAAGGCGATGATGTCGTCCTGCGAGGCCTTCTTGGGGGAGAGGTCGAGAGGGTCGGCGCTGTAGTTCTGCTTGATGGACTCGAAGACCGTGGCGAGGGGCACCTCGCTGTCGTCGTTGGTGTAGATGGAAATGTCGCCGAGTGAGACGACGCGGTCGGTTCCGAAGGCGGGAATGCGCTTCTTCTGTTCGTCGACGGTTTCTACGATGAGGCTCTTGTTGCCTCGTGAGATGAGCTTGTAAAGCCCGGGCTTGCCTGAGATGGCGAGAATTTTCTTGATCATCTTTTTTATTTGTTTACGTTTTGATTGTTTACGTCTTGGTGTTTTTTCCGAAGGCTTGTCAGCAGTTGGTCGAGTTGCCGGTCGAGGTCGGCAGTGCCGTCGTTGAGGATGGTGTAGTCGGCTCGCCGCCGTTTCTCCTCGTCGTCAGTCTGCTGTGCCATGCGTGCCTCGATTTGTGTGGAGGTGGCATGATCGCGCTGCATGGCACGCTGCATTCGGAGTGCTTTGGGTGCGTGGATGAGCACTGTGGCATCGACGGTGTCTTGAAATCCTGCCTCGAAGAGGATGGCGCTTTCCTGGACAACGATTGGGGCTTCCTGCCTCAGTGCCCACTCGGCGAAATCGTCTTTCACGATGGGGTGGACGATGGTGTTCACCCTGGCTGCGTTGTCAGCGCTGTCGAAGAGAAAGGCTGCTATGGCAGGCTTGTTGAGCTCATGCCCGATGTAGGCGTCGCTGCCGATGAGCCGACACAGCTGCTCCCTGATGAGGGGACTTTCCTGCATGAGGCGCTTGGCTTCGTCGTCGCAGTGATAGACAGGAATGCCGCGCTGCTTGAGCAGGTTGCAGACGTAGGTCTTTCCGCTGCCGATTCCTCCTGTGATGCCGATGCGTGTCATTCGTTGGATTGCTCTATGATATATTCGACGGTCTCGGGAGAGATGCGTAGATTGCGGATGTTGTCAGGCTTCTGGCGTACATGGATGCGGCATCGCTTGGCATCGGATGTCAGTTCCTTGTAGTCGATGACGAGCAGGAAGTCTGCTGGTGTGATTTCATCGTAGAGGGTGGCGCTGACGAGGAAAGTGATGTTGACCTTGAGTGGAAATGTGCGGATGAGTTTGGAGCCTGGCACGTTTTCACTGTATATAGGCACCTGCAGGGTCTTGTCAGTGAAGATGTCGACGCAGATGTCGGCATCGACGGAGTCGGGAATGGCTTTGGCTCCGCGTGGCACGAGAAGGGCAAGCTTGGTTTGGAGGGTGTCCTCGAGGTCGGTGTAGGTGACGTTCTCGGTCTTGATCTGCGTGATGCCTCCGTAGATGTGCTTGGGGGCGAAGATGTCAACGGATTCAGGCATGAGGATGGTGCCGCAATGGTAGCGTCCGGCGGTCGTGCTGACGCGTCCGTTGAAGATGACGGGCACACGTTTGTGCTGTCCGTTGGAGTAGTAGGATTCTATCTTGCCAGGCGAGGTGGCCTTGAAGGTCATACCCTGAGGCTTCTTGCGCATGACGGCACGGCGGATCGTGTTCGCGTCGATGATGATTTTGCCCGATTTCTGGCTGACCTCCTTGAAGTTGATGACCAGCGTGAGGTCGTCATTGCGCATGAACTTGTGGTAGAATGCATTTCCCCCCTTGCTAGTGTAAGTGACCTGAATGTCGGAAGGCATGTCGCCCGTAAAGACAACGTCCTTAGGCAGATCCTCAATGATGAGCCGATAGGTCAGTGTGACCTCCGTGTTCTCCTGAATGGTCTGCAGGAACCAGAAAATGGTGGACAGGCCGAGAAACAGCAGGAACACAGGAAGATTGCGATCAATCTTGATCAATCGCAATCTTCTGAATATCACTTTGACAAAATCAGTCATCTTGTTCCAAGTCCTAAATTCTCAGCTCGTACCTTGATTAATAAGAAAGCTTATGCCTTGATTAATAAGAAAGCCTCCCCCTAATCCTTAGTTTCTACAAACTCAGCCTTGCTGTGGCTGCTGGCTGCCCTCAGCATAGACATAATTGCGGTCTATCTGTACGGTGACACCCTTGGCAATTTCGATGGTGAGGTAAGACTCGCCCTCGTTGAGTGACTTGACCTCGCCGTGTACGCCGCTGGCCGTGATGACCTTGCTGCCGATGGTGAGTCCCTTGCGGAAGTTCTCGATTTCCTTCTGACGCTTGCGCTGTGGCTTGATCATGAAGAAATAGA
>CADCQH010000206.1 GCA_902803605.1 uncultured Bacteroidales bacterium
AGAGCCGCAGAAGTACATCAATGCGGGTGTCTATCCTTATTTCAGAGAAATTGACAGCCATCAGGACACAGAGGTGATGATGAGCGGAAAGCGGGTTCTTATGTTTGGCTCGAATTCTTATATGGGTCTTACCTACGACAAGCGCATCTGTCAGGCTGCCATCAAAGCAATAGAAAAATACGGAACTGGTTGTGCTGGTTCACGTTTCTTGAATGGCACACTCGATCTCCACATACAATTGGAGAAAGAGTTGGCTGACTTTGTGGGCAAAGACGAAGCACTTGTTTACTCTACAGGCTTCACAGTAAACTCTGGCGTGGTGTCCTGCCTGACTGGCCGCAATGATTACATCATCGGCGATGATCGTGACCATGCATCCATCGTTGATGGCCGTCGACTTTCCTTCTCGCAGTTCTTCCACTATAAGCACAACGACATGGAGGACTTAGAGCACCAGTTGATGCGCTGTAACGCTGATGCCCTGAAACTCATTGTCATTGACGGTCTCTTCTCGATGGAAGGCGACTTGGCAAAACTCCCAGAAATCATTGAACTCAAAAAGAAATACAACGCCACCGTCATGGTGGACGAAGCACACGGTTTAGGTGTGTTTGGCAAGCAAGGACGGGGTGTATGTAACCATTTCGGCGTGACAAAAGACGTTGATCTCATCATGGGAACCTTCTCCAAGAGTCTTGCATCCATTGGCGGTTTCATCGCTTCCGACAGCGATACCATCAATTGGCTCCGCCATAACAGCCGTACCTATATCTTCAGTGCCTCCAACACACCAGCCGCCACTGCTGCTGCACTGGAAGCACTCAACATTCTCAAGACAGAACCTGAGCGTCAAGAGAATCTTTGGAAAATCACCAACTATGCTCTTGAACAATTCAAACAGGCCGGTTTCGAGATTGGTGACACAGAGAGCCCCATCATTCCTCTCTATGTGCGTGATGCCTTCAAGACTTTCCAGGTCACCAAGAAGGCCTTCGACAAGGGCGTGTTCGTCAACTCCGTCGTTCCACCAGCATGTGCACCACAAGACACGCTCATCCGTGTGGCACTGATGGCCACCCACACCCGAGAACAGGTTGACCGCTGCGTAGCCATCCTTGTGGACACATTCAAAGAACTTGGACTATTAAAATAACAACATTAACAATAATGGTAAATTGAAGAATTGAAGATGCCGCACAACGTGTGAGCCTAACATCTCAATTCTTCAATTTTTCAATTACACACTATTCAGGATATGCTTACACTCAAACTCATAACCGAAGAGACCGACAGAGTGATCAGAGGTCTCGAAAAGAAGCACTTCCAGGGTGCAAAAGAGGCTGTGGAAAAGGCCATCGCTATCGACAGGCAGCGTCGTGAGGCACAAACAAAGCTCGATGCCATCCTTGCCGAAAGCAAAAAGTTTGCCGCACAAATAGGCCAGTTGATGAAAGTGGGAAAGAAAGACGAAGCCGAAGCAGCAAAGGCAGAAGTGGCAAAGCTCAAGGCATCAGCGGCAGAACTCGAGACCGTGAAGGCCAACGCAGAGCAGGAACTCACCGCTCACCTCTGCACTATCCCCAATATCCCCTACGACGAAGTGCCAGAAGGCTCATGTGCTGAAGACAACGTGGTGGTGAAATCCTCCTTGTGCGAATGCAAACCTGACGACACCGTAGGCAATTGGGACACCGTTCCGAATAATGGTAACGCAAAGGTTCCACATTGGGAACTGGCAAAAAAGTACAACCTCATCGACTTCGACCTCGGAGTAAAGATTACGGGTGCTGGATTTCCTGTCTATACAGGCAAGGGAGCACAACTTCAACGCGCCCTCATCAATTTCTTCCTCGCTGAAGCCAACAAAGCCGGCTACACAGAGATAATGCCTCCGACCGTCGTGAATGCCGCATCAGGTTACGGAACAGGTCAGTTGCCTGACAAGGAAGGACAGATGTACCACTGCGAGGTGGATGACCTCTACCTCATCCCCACAGCCGAAGTGCCAGTCACCAACATCTATCGTGATGTCATCCTCGACGAGAAAGATCTCCCCATCAAAAACTGCGCCTACACCCAGTGCTTCCGTCGCGAAGCCGGTTCATACGGCAAGGACGTGCGTGGTCTGAACCGTCTGCATGAATTCTCCAAGATAGAGATCGTGCGCATCGACACGCCAGAGCACTCCAAAGAGAGCCACAAGGAAATGCTCGACCACGTGGAGGGTCTTCTCAAGAAGCTGGAGCTCCCCTACCGCATCCTCCGTCTCTGTGGAGGCGACCAGAGTTTCACCTCAGCCATCTGCTACGACTTCGAAGTTTACAGCGAAGCCCAGGGGCGTTGGCTCGAAGTCAGCTCTGTCAGCAACTTCGACACCTACCAGGCCAATCGTCTCAAATGCCGCTACCGTAATGCCGACAAGAAAGTGCAGCTCTGCCACACTCTCAACGGTTCAGCCCTCGCCTTGCCCCGCATCGTGGCCTCCATACTTGAGAACAACCAGACGCCCGAAGGCATCCGCATCCCCAAGGCTCTGATTCCATACACAGGCTTCGAGATGATTAACTGAGCAGCATCGTTTAGTTCACGACAAATATAAGGAGGGTGTGTCAAAATTGGCACATCCTCTTGTTTTATTTCACATGTCCGCTCCGTGAGCAATTACACCGATTCAACTGATATTTTCCTATCGACTTTATTGGTGTCCGCTAAAAGATGCAAAGCGATAAATCGTGAAATATTCATGAAAAGGCCCAGAAAAAAAAGGAGAAGAGACAGGCGAGGCCGACACGAAAAAAGTTGGACAGCCATTACGAACTGTCCAACTTATCTACAAAGCGTATATCTGGTCTTGTATCCGCAGAGGATACCGCCTATTCTCTTTTACTTGTTCACCTGGAACTTGGTAATGCCCTCCTTGATGTAGCCAACAATCTGGTTGGCAGCTGCAAGACCTGCGTTGGTGTTAGCCTCGGCGGTCTGAGCACCCATCTTCTTGGGAGTTGAGAAGTAACGACCCTCAAACTTGGCGAACTCAGCATCGGCATCGGGCTTGATGTCTGTGATGTACTTGAGGTCGGTGCGCTCAGCAAGCAACTCGATGAGTTCTGGTTCGTTGATAACCTCCTTACGAGCTGTATTGATGAGGATGCCGCCCTTCTTCATGCTGCCGACGAGCGCCTTGTTAATGCTCTGCTTGGTCTCAGCTGTTGCTGGGATGTGGAGTGACACGATGTCGCAAGTCTCGAAGAGTTCGTTCTGCGATGCTGCTGCGTGAACACCTGCTGCCTCGATGGCCTCTGCCGGGCAGTAAGCATCGTAGGCAGACACTTCCATGCCGAAGCCCTTTGCGATGCGTGCCACGTTACGACCCACATTTCCGAAGGCGAGGATACCGAGTTTCTTGCCCATGAGTTCTGAGCCTGCCTTGCCGTTGTAGAAGTTGCGGACAGTGAAGACGAGCAAACCGAGCACCAGTTCTGCAACTGCATTGGCATTCTGACCAGGAGTGTTCATCACCACCACCTTGTGTGCCGTTGCTGCATCGAGGTCAACATTGTCATAGCCTGCACCTGCACGAACGACAATCTTGAGGTTCTTGGCTGCATCAAGCACTTCGGCATCAATCTTGTCAGAACGGATGATGATGGCATCCACATCTGCCACAGCCTCGATAAGCTGTGCCTTTTCTGTATATTTCTCGAGAAGCGCCAACTCGAAACCGGCTCCTTCGATGATTTCTTTGATTCCGGCAACTGCAGGAGCGGCGAATGGCTTCTCAGTTGCAATTAAAACTTTTGCCATAATCTTAGAAAGTTTATGAATTGAAAGCTTTGAATGTTTGTTATTAATGCTGTGCCTCAAACTCCTGCATGCACTTGATGAGAGCCTGAACACCTTCTACTGACATAGCGTTGTAGCAAGATGCACGGAAACCGCCTACGTCGCGATGGCCCTTGACACCTACCATACCCTGTGAGGTGGCGAACTTGAGGAATTCGTCCTGGAGATCCTGATACTCTGGTTTCAAGACGAAGGTGATGTTCATGAGTGAACGACTGTCCTTCTCTGCTGTGCCAACGAAGAGCTTGTTGCGGTCAATCTCAGCATAGAGGATTTCTGCACGCTGCTCAGCCAACTTCTGCATAGATTCAACACCACCATGAGCCTTCATGTAGCGGAGGTTCATCAGCGCTGAATAGATAGGCACAACTGGAGGAGTGTTGAACATAGAACCCTTCTTCACATGAGTACGATAGTCGAGCATCGTTGGAATATGACGTGAAACCTTTCCGAGAGCGTCTTCCTTCACAATGACGAAGGTGAGACCTGCCATAGCAAGGTTCTTCTGGGCACCACCATAGATGAGAGCATACTTGCTCACATCGACTGGACGGCTGAAGATGTCAGAAGACATATCGGCAATCACTGGGATGGGAGAATCAAGATCCTCACGGAGCTCTGTGCCATAGATGGTGTTGTTGGTCGTGATGTGGAGATAGTCAGCATCAGCTGGAATCTCGAAATTGCGTGGAATGTAGGTGAAGTTCTTGTCGGCAGAAGAAGCGACTTCCACCACCTCACCAAATGCCTTGGCCTCCTTCTCTGCCTTGGTAGCCCAAACACCAGTGTTCAGGTAGGCAGCCTTCTTCTCAAGGAAGTTGTAGGGAACCATGCAGAACTCAAGGCTTGCACCGCCACCAAGGAAGAGTACGGAGTAACCCTCAGGAATGTTGAGAAGTTCCTTGAAGAGTGCTACTGCCTCGTCAACTACTGGCTGAAAATCCTTTGCACGGTGGCTAATCTCCATCAGA
>CADCQH010000207.1 GCA_902803605.1 uncultured Bacteroidales bacterium
CTAATGAAAGCAAATGGTCAGAGTATACAGAACTAATGATTCTTTTCTGTACATCTTCAAGTAAATTGAAATGTTTAGGACTCATATATAAATGTATATTATATTATTAAACTTTCTCCGATTATCTTAGACTTTAGTTTCTTCAGAAATTTCTTCTGCAGCCTTTGACGTTGGCACTGGCTCTACTGCCATTCCAATATATTGTGGCTCTGCATTCATGCTAGCTAACTGTGCAAACATTTTGGGCTGCAAGTATTTAATGTTGTATGCAGTGACATAGAGATAGAGTGCTGTAACAATATGGATTGCTGCATCGTATTCCGCTTCAGTAGCTATTGGTGCCTGATGCGATTGTTCATTTCGCCAGTCACGTAATTGCTGAAGCCATATCTTGAACTTATTTGAGTCTGGCTCATACTTTAGCCGTTTCAGACATGGTGTCTGGTAAATGCAGTCGCCAAGAGCTGGCATTTCGCCTGGACGAGCATTTTCACGGGTAACAACCATCTCTTTGCCATTTTCGATATAGTAAATCTTCTTCAGGAAGACTTCAAAGAAGCTCACTAACGAGCGGAAATGGCTCTTCTTATCCATAAAAGCAACCTTTCTGGGCGAACAATAGAGACGGTTGAAGGCATTCTGCAACACGTCATTTGCACCGTCCATTGATGGAGCGGTTTCTGCAGCAATTACCCTGACAAGCCAGTCGGCAACAAAGGTATATGGCCTAATCTCTTCCTGAATCTCGTCAAACTCCGCTTGCATTACAGGCAGAACCTTCTCCTTGAAACGTTCGGGATTGAACACGGCCTCGTCCTGAGCACGGAAGTTTGCATACATCATGTCGCTCATCTGAGTCATAATGCTGTTGTATAGGTCATGGTTCTGGAACAGCCGACGGAAAGCCTCCATCTGATCACCATAGCATTCCTGTGCAGCTTCAGCAAACACCTCAGGGAATATACTCTCACCAAATTGCTTCGGGTCGTTGTTCTTAGCCTGCTTGATCAGTTTACGACGAACCTTTGGTTGGTTCAGCTTGTCATAGATGCTCTCTACCAATACGCGGTCTTCCTTGGTAAAATTACCTCGGAACATCATATTCACCTTGTCGATAATGTTTGATAGCAAGTCGCGCTTGTCATCGGGAGCACCACCCGCACCTGGCTTTGTTGCCGATAGTCCGCCAGCATCCGTGTCAAGATGGATGCTTTGCATTTCTCCAGCCTCGATGCGTGAATTAACCAACATCAGTTGCTTGGTAAGGTCTGGGCGGTCGTGGTGTTTGGTCTTGATAAGTTTCAAGAGCAAGTCACAGAATACATACGAACGATACAGGTCACGGTTGTAAGTTCGTTCCACCTGTGCCAAATAATTATAGAAGCGCACGAACTGCTTAATCTGCCCACGCACTGTGTAGAATGTCTCTTCGTCTAACTGGTCGATACGGTCAACCACACCTTTGAAGGCGTTCGACAGTTTTCCTAATCTTGTCGGGTCATCCTTCTTCACAGACTTTACTATATCCTCCACTCGTTGCTCATCCTGGTCAGTCCAGAAGTTTAGTTCACGGATATTGTCACGCAAAGTAAAGACAGAATTCAAGTCCATCGGCTTGATGAGTTCGGTGCCTGTGTAGAAAGGTTCGAAACTCTTCTTGATGTCATCAGGGTCATTAACAAAGTCGAGTACGTAAGTATCAATCTTATCAGGATGGGCACGATTCAGACGACTTAGTGTCTGTACTGCTTTCACATCACGTAGCTTCTTGTCAACGAACATTGTGTGCAACAATGGCTCGTCAAAGCCTGTCTGGTACTTGTCGGCTACAACTAATACGTTGTAAAGGTCAGAAGCAAAGAACAGCGGCAGTCCAGCCTCACTAATCTTGTAGTCAGGAGTAGAGTTCATGGCCGTCTCTATGTATTCTTCCCCTTGATAGCTCACCTTGCCCGAAAAGGCTACGAGTGGATGTACATCGGAGTAGCCCTGTTTCTCACAGTAGGCTTTGATAGACATATAGTAGCGGACGGCATGAGCACGACTGGCAGTTACCACCATCGCTTTTGCCTTTCTTTGCATGGCAGGTAGTGTCACCTCACGGAACTTCTCAACAATGATGGCACATTTCTTATCAATGACGTGCTGGTGATTATCGTGGAATGCTTTAACAGCCTTAGTTGCAGGTGTCTCTTCATATTCAGGATCTTCAGTGATGCGCTTTGTTATCTCGTAGCTCACACTGTAAGGCGTATAACTCAGCAGCACATCCTTAATAAAACCTTCCTCGATGGCCTGTAACATTGAATAGGTATGGAATGCCTCATAACGGCACTTCGTCGGATCAATATCCTGATGTGTGCAGACACCAAAGGTGCGCAGCGTCTTGGGCTTAGGCGTAGCGGTAAAGGCATAGAACGACAAATTGCTGTGCTGTCCCTGTGCCAGCAGCGTATCCATTATCTCGTCACGCTGTTTCTCCAGTTCCTCTTCAGCAATGTCCTGCATAGCCGCCATCTCACGGAGAGCCTCGTCCGTGTCGGCAAGAGCAGCTTTCATCTTTTCTGCTGCCTTACCCGTCTGTGACGAGTGGGCTTCATCGACGATAAGAGCATATCTCTTACCCGTATTCTTGTTCACCTCCTTGTAGATAAGTGGGAAGCGGTGAAGCGTACAGATTATAATACGTGAACTGTCATTGTTTATCAATTCTTTCAACTTGGTTGATGGGTCACTGTCCTTTACGATATCTACGGTTCCATCCACATGGTCGAAGCCAAGGATGGTGTTCTGAAGCTGAGAATTCAGCACACGGCGGTCAGTGATGACAAACACACAATTGAACATCGGCTTCAACTCTGCATTTTGGAGTGCTCCCAAACGATAAGCTACCCACGCAATAGAGTTCGACTTACCAGAGCCAGCCGAATGTTGTATGAGATAATTCTTGCCGGAGCCATGCTCTGCAGTGTCAGCCAAGAGTTTTTCTACCACGTCGAGCTGGTGGTATCGTGGGAAGATGATTTTCACGCTTTTTCTCTTGTCCTGACGTATCTGGCCGTCCTTCGTCTTGTAGATGCTAATACGTTCCTCTTCTTGACGGGAGATATATCGTTGGAGAATGCAAAGCAACATACGACGATTAAGCACACGTTCCCACAAGTAGCATGTCGTGTATTTCCCTTCAGGAGCTTCGGGATTGCCTTTGCCACCCACGTTGCCAGCTCCGTTGCTTCCTTGGTTAAACGGCATGAAGAACGTTTTTTCACCACGCAATTCGGTAGCCATGATTGCCTCATAGAGATCCACACCAAAGTATGCCAATATACGATGGTTGAACTGGAATATCTCCTCGCGCTGGTCGCGATCGTTCATCCACTGATGACGTGAATTCTCCACATTCTGCCCTGTTAACTGATTCTTCAGTTCCAGTGCCACCACAGGAATGCCGTTCACCGACAGCACCATATCGATAGTGTTATGGTTCTTGGTGGAGTAAGCGAACTGTCGCGTACACTCCATGATGTTCTGGCTATACCTCAGGTTCAACTCCTCGTTGAGTGGACTGGCAGGCTCGAAATAGACCAACTTGAACTTGAATTTGAGATCTTCAATACCATTACGCAGCACCCATATCAGTCCACGCTCATGAATCTTGTCCTGCAACACGTTGTAAAGGCGGTTTTCCGTCTGTGCGCCATACTGGGTTTCGTACAGTTCCCATTTCTTCGTCTGTGTCAGACGGAGAAACTTCACCAACGTTTTCAGGTCGATGGCACGCTCTTTGTCGTAGGTCCTCTGGTCGCCTTTTGTATAGCCACCTTCCGTAAGAAGCCAATGTTCGATGTAGGCTTCAAAATCCCGTTCTTTCAAGTCGTTGTTGTCCATATTATAGAG
>CADCQH010000208.1 GCA_902803605.1 uncultured Bacteroidales bacterium
AAACCCCAAAATCTTCGAAAGCTTTGTTGCTAATGCAAGAAATCAGTTTGATGAGGAAGAGTATGTCAAGATTCTCAATAAAGTGAAAGCCGTTGATATGAATGCCAACGATGCGTTCATCAAGGACTACATTTTCAATGGGAGCAGAAGAGACATCTTCAATGGATATGCCACCCAGTCCATCAGCAAGCTCAAGAACATCATCCTTTTCTATATTGAGAGGTATCAGGGTGTGTTCTTCACGATGATGAACAAGTTGCTGTTCTATACAGATTTTTATAGTTACAAGACGACAAGCAAGGGGATGAGCGGCCTTTCCTACAAAGCCATTCAGCGAGGTCCCGTACCTGTTCGCTGGGACAGGATATACAGTTTCTACGACGACATCCAGCAGGAGATCGTACATTTCGAATCTGGCGCTGAGGGCACCAGGCTCACCTCCACGCTCTCTCCCGACCTTTCAGAATTCTCAGAGGAGGAACTCGGCATTCTCGAGACCATCTATCAGCGTTTCAAGACGGAAAACTCCACCAAGATTTCAGACATCAGTCATAACGAAGATGCCTGGCAGAAGTACGTTGACAGCGGACAGATGATCAACTTCGATATGGCATTCTCATTAAAGGCAATTTAAGGATAATAGAAGATTATGAATGATAAATACAAGGTCGATGAAGATGGAAAAGCCATCATTCCCGATGGTACTACAATAATTGATGGATTCAGTTACAACGAATCCCTTATAAGTATTGTCATACCTGATGGCGTGACTGAAATATATAGTGGGGCATTCGAACATTGCTGGTCTCTCGAAAGCAACGACAAAACCTTGTTCATTCACAAAAGTTGGCTCATTCATGCTGACACTTTGGAAAGCTATAATGTGGGAGATTCTCTGAAAATTATAAACTCTGGTTTTGATAAGCAATATAGAAAAACTATATGGAAAGAAACATCATAATTAGAACCTTATAAAGAACATCAAAACTATTTTTGTGAAGGAGTTTTGATTATAATAAGACCAAGTACAATTCAGAATAATCTTTTCCCTACAAATTTCTGTTAAATTTTCTAATATTATACGCACAAAACGCAACATATATCTTATTTTTTCGTACATTTGTTGCTTAAAAGAAATATAACTCAGAATCTTAGAATCAGAAGTTATGGACTACAAGGAACTTTTCGGGCGGAGACTAAAGAGCGCCCGACTCATGAAGAAGCTTACGATGGATGAATTATCACAGCGTACAAATGGTGAGGTGAGCAAGCCGAACATCTCGAAGTACGAGGCTGGCAAAATGATGCCATCCTCCAAGGTGCACATTGCGCTGGCAAAAGCCCTCGGAATGGACTTCGACTACTTCTTCCGTCCGGTGACGGTGCAGATAACCCGTCCTGCAGATTATCGCAAAAAGGCGAAACTAAGCAAACGCGACGAAGACGCCATCAATGAGGAGGTGAAGGATATGGCTGAACGTTACTTGGAAATTGAAGATACGCTGGGCGTGAGGATGCAATTTGACTACGACGTGAGCGACATAAATGTTTCCACTCACAGCGATGTGAAGCGCGTTGTGGCTCGTATTCGTGAGGACTGGCATCTGGGCATTGGTCCATTGAGCAACATCATAGACATGTTGGAGGCTCACGGACTTCGTGTGATGGAGATTGAGGCTCCCGATGCATTCGACGGTATGTGTATTTTCGTTGGGGAAAAGAAGCCCGTGTTGGTTCTCAACAAACACTATACTGTGGAGCGCAAACGCTTCAACACATTACATGAGTTTGGTCACTCTGTCATGCGGATGAGCGACAACCTCTCGCAGAAGGAGAAGGAAAATCTGTGCCATTACTTTGCTGGCGAGATGCTGCTATCAACAGAAGTGCTTCATCAGGTGTTTGGCACGCGTATCAATAAGGTGTTTCTGAATGAGATAGGCCGTTTGCAAACCCAGTTCGGTATCAGCATCGATGCCATCTTCCACCGATTGAAGGATGAGCACATTTTGAGTGACTCCCTCCACACCCAGTTCTACATCAAGCAGAACACAAACGCAAGGTTGAAGGCATGGGCAAAAACCTCCACCTATCTGGGAGAAGAGACTTCTTACAGATTCTCGCGCATGGTGTATCGTGCTTTGGCCGAAAACCTCATCAGCGAGGAAAAAGCAAACGAAATTCTTGGTACGAACGAAATATCTTATATTGACAATAGATAGATATGGTTTATAACTTTGTAGTTGCTGAAAAAGCAACAATGGAACATTTCAGTCTCGACAGAATCATGAATGCCATCGTCAAGGCATCCGAGACGATGAACGAAGCAGCAAGTATTGGTGGTGCGGAAAGATTGCTTGGCAAACTTACGATGACCCGATACACATTCGAGGATTTGGGAGGAAAAATGAAAGCACAAGTACTCGACGGACAGAAACATGGTATGTTCGATGTGATGGATTTGGAGGGTGAAGTGTGGGATGAGTTCTTGGACTTCTTCCACCGAGACATCAGACGCTGTATATCGTGGGAACAAAGTGCGGCGTTGTTCTGGTCGCAGAGGATTCCTGACTGCTGGCTGGTGAGCGAATCGGAACAGGTGCTGGATTTTGCCCAAGGGCTGGGTGTGCCAATTATGACCATTGAAGAGATGCAAGAGACATTCTTTGCTGATGAGTTGTTTGAGACGGCTCCGCTGAGTATGGCACCTGCGTTGGTGGTGGAACCATTCGATCCCCGTGTGGATGCTGACAAGGTAGAAGCTGCTTTCAACGACAGACTGGAAGGTGATTTGGCTGTGCTCAAGCAGAAATCATATTGGGTTGTTGTCTGTGTGCTCTTCGAATGGTTTGGCTGGATTAGGCTTCGCAAGCGTGCCGACTTCTGCCGTTGGGTAAATGCTCATTTCCATTTCGACAACCCCATTGATGCAAAGATAGATTTGAAATCTGCTATTAATAAGATAAAGGTAAAGGAACGAAACCTAGACCTTTGGCCTGATAATCAATACCGAGATCTTGCCTATCTGTTGAAAGATATGTTCTTTGGCGAACGCCAGAGACTGCCAAATGGCTTTTATGTCTATGCCAACGAAGGGCTATATTTAAGACAGGGAAGGATGTGGAGACGTAAAGACTGGTAGGCTCGATATACCTTCCGATATACTTTACCGACATTGGATTATACCCGATATACCTTAGTGTGTATCGGGTTGTTTTTTTCTCTTTATGCTAGGAAAAACGCACTAATTTTGCATCGTCAACCACTTCGAAGGAGCTCAAGAAACCTTCTGTTCAGGGTTGGCGCTGAGAACTATACATTATTTATTAATTTATCTCTAAAACAGAACAAAGAAAATGGAGACAAAAATCCTAAGAGTGGTACGGCAGGGCGAGGCCTTCGACGTACCGTCGGCGAAAGCCGAGACGGGCAGCATCCAGAAGTGCAACATCGTGTTGCGGGAGCTGGGCGGCTCGAAGTATGAGAATGAGTTTGTGTGCGCGATGCTGGGCAATCTGGCTGCGTGCAGGTTCTACGAGGGCGATGTGGTGGCCGCGACGATGCGGTTCTCCACGCACGAGTATCAGGGTGCGGCCTATCAGGAGGTGATGGTGACGGACATCCTGAAGATTAATTGAAGATTGAAAATTAAGTATTAATTTCTGAGTTTTGACGGCACCGAGTGAGGGAAGAGTACCAGGTTTAAATTGTCGACAACTAACTACTTCGCTCCTCCC
>CADCQH010000209.1 GCA_902803605.1 uncultured Bacteroidales bacterium
CATTATTACCTTCTCTGCGTCATAGTAATGGAATGCCATAGGATTCTTTGAATCCTTGCCTTCGAACTTGATTTTACCAATCTCTGGAAAATACTCTTTAGCCATAATTTAGATGTTTGTTAATTTAAAAATATAAGTAGGTTTGTATAAAATCGCTATATGCTCATAGGGTTGCAAAGGTATGCCTTTATTTTAAATCGCCAAAGAAAAAACGGACTTTTTTTGTTTTTTTTAGAAACTTTTAATCAAACAGTTCCTTTTCTCTCCATTACGCTGACTAATTGTTCACTTCATTCGTCAATGTGAGTGAAAGCACATTACCTGTTGCATGAATCTCGTCGAACATTCCAATGAAGTCGGTCTTGTCTTGACTGCGTACCATGAAATTGATGGTGGTGGTGCCCAATGTGTAGTCATAACGATAAAACTCGTCAGAGATGTGCACATGATGCTTCGCAAAGAGCTGACGGAAGAATGATGCGTCTGTCACAATGAAGTTCACCTTCAACCGCACAATTTTTTGTTCCTTCCCCTTGAACAGATGTTTCTCACAGATTTCCAGCAAAGTCAGCACTAAGATAATGAGTACGCTGGCAGCGACAGCCACCACATACATGCCAGCACCTACAGCCAAACCGATAGAGGCTGTCATCCACATACCTGCCGCCGTAGTTAATCCACGTACAGAACCCTTCATCTGGATGATGGCACCTGCACCCAAGAAACCGATGCCTGAGATGACTTGAGCGGCAATACGTCCAGGATCACCATTTACGGTCATCCCAAACAATTTCTCTGGAATATAGATGGACACCAGCATGGCCAACGTCGCACCCATGCAGATAAGTGCAAAGGTGCGCATACCTGCAATCTGTCCTTTTTGCCGTCGTTCCAATCCCACCATGGCGCCCAATACCATACTCAACAGCAACTTAAAGACAGCCCCCACGACGGTCACGCCTTCAGCATTGATCAGTTCGAACCAATTGCTCTCCATATTTATTTCTTTATTTCCTCTTTCTTTATGTGATGTTCATGTATTAGACGCCTTTGTACAAGAAAAGTTTATTGTACTCAAAAACGAACCTTCTTTCCCTTGTGAACATAAACACCATGCGAGGGTGCGGCAGTTGCCACACCCTGCAAGGTGTAATAGAGTCCATCGTCTTGTATGACACCGTTATACACCTCATCGACGGCTGTGACGTCGGCTGAAGCCTGAATGCCAATCTCTGAAGCAGATGTCCATGCCTTGCCGTTGATTTCCGACTTGGCGATGAACTTAAGATAACGGCCAGCGGTCGGCGTGGTGAGTGGCGCCACCTGCATCGCTGTAGTGTTTTTGAACTCACCCTTAACCACAGGGTTGCCCCATGTCTTACCATCCAAACTGAGATAAACTTCGTATGTCTTAACCATACCATTGGAGTTGCCATCTGTTCGGGCAGTATAAGTGAATGCTGTCACCTGATAAATCTTATTCATATCGATGACAATGGTGTGAGGACATTTAGGTTCATTTGCTCCCCATGCTGTGTGCCAGAATGTTCCCGTATTGTTGTCGAATGCCTTTGTGGCCTCATTGCCACCCTGATAACTGTCAACATTCACCAGTCTCCACCCACTCTTGCTGACAAAGAATTCAAAATCATAGGACATCACAGGGCTGTCCATCATGCCTTCTGACGTACAATAGGTCTTGATGGTGCAGGCATCGTTGTGAGTGAACGCAGCAGTGTATTTCTGCCATTCGCCATCATCCACACTATAATAAATGGTGGCTTGTGGCGTGGAAGTCTTCATGCTGATGATGCCCGAAGAAGAACGGGTGCAGTTGACGGGTTGACAGACAGGCATGTTGACGCGTGCTATCTTGGCTGCATTCATATCCTTTGTCAAAGGCATGATGAAGAAACGGAATGCTGTATTGGCTGCCTTCAATTCATATTTGCTCATCACGTCAGGACCACAGCTGTTATTGCCCAATCCACGTGTGGCGGCATCAAGCGAGACGATCGTTTGGGCGCATTTCTTGAATTCATAGGTATGACGGCTACGATGGTCTTTGTCTGTGTAGTTGTCTTCTGGACGGAAGTGAACGGCAGAAGCGGCCATCTGGTCGGGTGCTACGAATACAAGTCCGTTGCCATCCTCGTTCTCGAGCGACATCCAACGCACCTCCTGCTTGGTCCCATGTTCCTGTGGCATGATGTATTCTTCATACTGGTCAGTCACAGTGCTCTGGTAAATGGCAGGGAAGCAAGCCTCCTTACGGTCACGGTAGCTGTCCCAAGGGCCTCTACCGAACCAATGCATTTTTTCCATTCCTGCAGGCATCTCAAGACGGAAACCCATCTTTGGAATGATGGCACCCGTATTGGTTGGTTTGATAAATGAGTTGACCATCATCACGCCATTGGCACAAACGAGGAAGTTCATCTGGACATTAATGATATTGTTGCTCGTTCCTGTATAACGGGTGTTCAAAATGACATTGACCGTTTTGCCGTCAGCACCTTTCTCAACTTCCACACTTTTTCCACGAGCAATAAGATTCCTCAATCCCATATCATCCCAACTGTTACGCTTTGAACCATCATTGTCTGTTGGCAGACGGAACATATTTAGTTTTAGCGCTTTGGAGATTAATTGAACACCGTCATAAGTATAGGTGGTTAGATAACCAGCAGTTTTGCTGAACACGGCAGTGAACTTCGAGTTAGAGAGTGTGAGGGTGGAGGACGTTTCCTCGATGGCAATCTCTTCACATCCATCTAACTGCTTAAGGTCATACATGGACTTAGTGGCAGTCTTTACAGGTAGTTTCTCTTCTGCCACCACGTAACCGGCTTCTGCCCAAAGAGTCTTTTCCTTCTGCTTAGCTGTGAAATGAATGAAAGCCTCTTCGTCTGTAGGCAGATTATTTACAGCAGAAATGTCGATGGTGATGGTGGTGCTGTCACCAGCAGCCACGCTTTTGTCAATCGTTCCGGCAGCCAGTTGCTTGCCTTCCTCGTCAAGAATCTCATAATTCACATCATAGGTGGTGCTGGGCAGGAAAGCCATTTTGTTTTTGTAGCGGAAAGCATTTTTCCTTCCACTGATAGGCTTGAACTCAAGAGGCTGATAAATTTTCTTCGTATTGTAAGTTTTAGCCGTATAACTTCTGTCAGGACGCACAAGACCATTGATGCAGAAGTTCCCGTCGTTAGGGTTGTCGCCGAAGTCACCCCCATACGCCCAGTATTCCACTCCTCCAGAATTTTTTGTCAGGAGACCTTGGTCTTTGAAGTCCCATATAAATTCACCCGTAAGGCAAGGATATTTCTCATAAAGGTCGTACATCTCACGAACATTACCCATAGAGTTACCCATTGAGTGGCTGTTCTCACATTGGATGTGGGGACGGTTGTGTTGTGAGGAACCAATCCAGTTAATGGTTTCATAGCTGCCGTACATTGTACTGCTCACATCTGCAAAGTCACTCTTGCCCTCGTAATGGGTGAGGCGAGTTTTATCAAGCGCCTTGATGGCACTGGCTACGGACTTAAAGTTGTCGCCGCCACCAGATTCGTTACCAAAGGACCAGATGAAAATGCAGACATGGTTGCGCATCCATTTTACGTGATTCTGAGAACGCTCCACCATCGCATTGAGGAACTTGGGTTCTGAGGAAAGCCCCATATTTGCATGACACTCTACATTCGCCTCAGCCAATACGTACATTCCATATTTGTCACAGAGGTCATAGAAAATAGGGTCGTTGGGATAGTGTGAGGTGCGGATGGCATTGATGTTGAGTCGCTTCATGGTCTTGATGTCCTCTTCTATCTCTTCATCTGTGATAGCACGTCCATTCACGGGTGAGAAATCGTGACGATTCACACCATGAAAGACCATGCGCTTGCCATTGATGAGGAGAGCGCCATCACTACGGATACCTACCTCACGGAAACCGACTTTACCGCCACGAATGTCGATGGTCTTGCCATCCCTGTCCTTGAGCGTGAGCACTAAATCATAGAGGTTGGGGGTTTCTGCACTCCACTTCTTGGGATTGGTTACTTTGATATCGAAACTCAATTCAGTGGCTGTCGTGACAGACTTAGAGGCTTGCGCAATTGCCTGTCCCTCTTCCTCAATCTTAACCTCAACCGTTCCATTCTGCACGGCATTCACACCTGTCAAACTCACTTTCACATTGGCTGTGGCGTTGGTGTAGGTGGCGTCAAGGTCTGTCGTGAAGAAGTAGTCGCGTATCTGACTCTTGGGAGCCGCCCACAAGAAGCAATGCCGCTGGATACCGGTAAGGCGCCAATAATCCTGGCATTCGATGAAAGAACCGCTGGTGAAACGGTAAACCTGCAAGGCGATGGTGTTCTCCCCCTCAGTCACATGGTCGGTGATATTGAATTCAGAGGGCAGGTAGGAATCCTCGCTATAACCGATTCGTTGTCCGTTCACCCAAAGGTAATAACCATGTCCCACACCATTGAAACGTACGTAGATGTCTCGACCCTTCCAATCAGCAGGAATTGTGAACTTGCGACGGTATGTGCCCACAGGGTTGGTCATATCACCACGATAAGTGAACCACCCTGGTCGGTCGGCCATCACACTGAAGGTGTTCTTGTCGAAAGAGAAAGGATAAGCCACATTGCAGTAGAGTGGCTTGTCCCAAGTTTTGTTGTGGCGAATGCCATAAACCTGCCAACTGGCGGGCACATCAATATCGCTCCATGCTGCATCGTTGTAGTCTTTCTTGCACATGTTGGCATTCACTTTGCTGGGGTTGGACACCCAGTAGAATTTCCACACGCCATCCAATGACTGATAGTATGGCGATGCTTTCATGTCATTCTTTGCGACAGCCTCTTCATTGGCAAAGGGGATGGCGAGTGTATGTGCATTTTCCCTGTTGACGCTGGTCTTGAGAGGGTTGTCCCATTCTGTACCTGTAATCGTGACCTTTTGAGCATGGGCCGTTGTGAATCCCATTAAACATGCCATCATTGTGGCGTGACTGATCAGTCGGCCAAAGTGTGACGTGCCTATTGATTTGTTCTTTTCCATAAGTGAGTGTTCTGCTTTTTTATATGATTAGGTTTTGACGTTGCAAAGGTAGTGGAAAAACAAGAATAAGAATGTCACTGATGATACCTGCTTTTTAGATTTTGATAGATAAAAGATGAAAACTGGGGCATTGAAACAGAAAAAGCGTTTAAGACGGCTTGATGGATGTTGTATTTTCTGTATCTTTGTAGCTCCAAATATTAAAGACACCTCATCCATGCGAGTGAATACATATAAGAAGTTGGTATTGGTTGGCCTTCTGCTCTTGGAATGCTGCTGTCTGAATGCCCAAACAACCGAGTTTGAGCAGATGGTGGCTGAGCGTCATTTGAAGGCAGGGGTGAGGGATGTCAGTAAAGAAGACAAGATTACAATACTTGAACCCCAGTTTGCCTATGTGAATTTGACGGGCTTCACCACCATGCCTGCCAACAAGCAAACTGACTTGAAGGGTTGGATGGAGGTTTATGATGGTCACGGAACCTATTTCAAGAAGCCTGTTATCATCAGTGCTCAAGGGAATTATTCGCTTAAGTACCCGAAGAAGAATTTCGTATGTGATTTCTGTGATGAGACGTGGGATGAAGAGGAGGGTGCTGATTTCAAGATTGGCAATTGGGTAAAGCAAAGCTCTTTCCATTTCAAGGCTTTTTATACGGATTTTCTGCGTGGCATCGGTGAGGTGGGATATAAGGTTTATGCTGGAGTGGTGGCTGACCGTCGCCCATATTGGGAACGTGTCGGGTATTATGAAGAGAGCAAGGGAAGGTGCTTCCCTGACGGATTCCCCTGTGCCGTCTATCTGAATGGCGATTTCTATGGCTTGTTTGCGTGGCAGCTGAAGAAGAGCCGTAAGAACATGAACATGGAGGACGATGCGGCAGAGCATATTCATTTGGACGGAACCCTTGACAATCAATCCATTTTTCGTGGCGCCATCAGATGGAGTTCCTTTGAAGTGCGCAATCCTAAAGGGTTATACGACAAGAATGGAAACAAGTATAATGGTGACAGTCCAACAGAACTGATGGACGAAACCAGCAAGTACTATAAAGAAGAAACGGACAATCCTGACATTACGGCGGCTAAGGAGATGACGAGCAAGGTGAAGAAGCAGATTGTAGCCATGAGTAAATATTGGTCGGAATTGAACAATATGGAGAAGCAGGGAGCCAGTACGGAGGAGATGAGGGCGGAGATCGAAAAACGGTACGAAATAGAAAGTATGCTTGACTATTGCGTGTTCTTTTATTTCTCGGCGAATGGTGACGGCTCGCTGAAGAATTGGCAATGGTTCACTTATGATGGTAAGAAATGGATGGTGACTCCCTATGACCTTGACCAGACCTTTGGCATCAATCTTTATGCTGTCGTGCGTCCTCCCACAATGGGCTTGGATTATTTAGTTTCAGGTCCTTTCTACTGGATATCCAGATATTATCAGAATGATTTGAGGAAAAGGTATGGGGAGTTGCGTGACCGGGGCATCTTTAATGCAGAATATGTTTGTAGTATCATTGATGACTGGTACGGACGGGTAGGGGATGATTATTATGCTTTGGAGAAGGAGAGATGGCCGCAGAGCCCTTGCTATCGTGAGGCGGAATGCAATGTTGGTTGGGAGGTCTATAACGAATGGGACAACTATTCTGACACGGAGAATTTTGATGCGACCAAGACGTACTTCAAGGGTGATGTCGTAAAGTTGGAGGGCAGATTGTGGAGGGCGACATCGATGGTACATGGGGTGAAACCATACAAGGTGAATGCCAATATTGACACAATTGAACGGTTGAGGAAGTGGGTGCCTGGACGTTTGGCTTTTCTGGATGAATATTACGGCTACGACCCCAATCATGCCAGCAGCATCGCGGGACAAGAAATTACTGATTCCGCCAGACGGCTCGTGGGCATCTACACCACATCAGGCGTTCAAGTGGATGTACCGACTCATGGTCTATACATATATATATATAGTGATGGAACCACAAAAAAGGTGCTGATTCGATAGGAACCAGCACCTTCTCAGTTTTATACAATACGTTTAACCTTAAAGCCTTTTACTTTCCAAGTCTCTTCACCCAAAGATCGTATGCTTCCTTGTAAGGTGCGGTGTTGGCTTCTGGCTTGATGGTTGCCATGTGCTTGAGGGTCTTGAATGCCTCATCACTGTCTTTGTAGATGCCTGCACCGATACCAGCGCCATAAGCGGCACCAACGGAACCATCAGTCTCATAGAGCTCGATAGTAGCTCCTGTGACAGCAGCCAACGTGCGGCAGAAGAGAGGATTGAGGAACATATTGGCATGGCCAGCCTTGATGGTGTTGATTTCCATGCCCATGTCCTTCATAATCTGCATACCGTAGGCAAACGAGAATGCGATGCCCTCGTGAGCGGCACGAATGAGATGAGCCTTCTTGTGGATATTGAAGTTGATGCCATGCACAGATGCACCTACGTTCTCGTTCTGAAGCACACGTTCTGCACCATTGCCGAATGGAATCACCGTCAAACCGTCAGCACCTACTGGAACTGTCTCAGCCAAGTCGTTCATCTCTGGATAACTCATACCTTCTGGAGCCACTGTGCGGCGCATCCAGGCATTGAGGATACCTGTACCGTTGATGCAAAGGAGAACACCCAAACGAGTGGCGCCACCCTCGCCATGATTCACATGGGCAAAGGTGTTGACACGAGAGAGCTTGTCGTAGTTCACTTCACCAAGCACACCATATACCACACCAGAAGTGCCACCAGTAGCGGCAATCTCACCTGGCTTCATCACGTTGAGCGAAAGGGCGTTGTTGGGCTGGTCGCCACCACGATAAGAGATTGGAGTGCCTACAGGAATACCAAGTTCATCAGCAATCGCCTGGCAAACCCTGCTCTGAACGGAGAAGGTGGGCACAATTTCTGCGATGATGGATGCAGGGAAACCAAAGTAGTTCATTACATCCTTGCTCACCTCGTTGTTCTTGAAGTCCCAGAACATACCTTCTGAAAGGCCAGAGACGGTAGTCTTCTTGTCGCCACCAGACAGCTTCATGGCAATGTAGTCACCTGGAAGCATAATCTTGTCAATCTTAGCAAAGAGCTCTGGCTCATTATCCTTCACCCATGCGAGTTTGGCCGCAGTGAAATTTCCTGGGGAGTTGAGCAAATGCTGAAGACATTTCTCACCGCCAATGGATTCGAATGCCTTGTTGCCGTAAGGAACAGCACGACCGTCACACCAGATGATGGAAGGACGGAGAGGGGTACCCTCCTTGTCCACACAC